>JALHTS010000337.1 GCA_022865965.1 Ignavibacteriaceae bacterium | reverse complement strand
TTTTTGATGGAAAAGATGGCTGCAGAGATAAGGCAGAAACTCCATTTTCAGCAATCATTTTGAAAGTTGGCGTTATTCCTCTGTTTGGATAATCCCATCTGAATCCGTCAAAAGAAATTAGAATTGTATAATTCTTATCTTGAGCGGAAATTGTTACCGAAATTAAGAAAAAAAATAATATATGGATAAAGGATTTTGCTAAGTTTTTCATATGATTAATAGGTAAAAAATATTTGATAAAATAAAGTTATATAAAAAATCTTTCAGTATCTTCAAAGTAAAATTTTATTAATATGCAAATTTTTCGCTAAAATTAAATTAAATATTATATTTAAAAAAAGTGAATCTTCGCTTGCATGAAAAGTTGTTTACTAAGATATTTAACACGCTAATTTTTAATCTTAAACTGAATTTTAGTCTATGCTAATATTTCTACAAATCCAGAATATCTTTAGACCTCAACAAACAATTCACTCATTATTCAAACAAATAGGAGAGATCCCCAATGACTAAACTGTACAGTCTCATTTTCACATTGGTTCTTCTGTTTTCTGTCTCAAACTTCGCTCAGAACTACACGGTATCTGGTCAAGTTACAGACGGAAAAACAGGCGAACTATTAGTAGGTGCAAATGTCCTTATCAAAAATATGGGCACTGGTGCCGCAACTAATGGAAGTGGTCAATATGCAATTTCGATTCCTGCGGGGGAATATACTATAGTTTGTAGCTATATCGGCTTCGAAAAAGTAGAAAAGGATATTGAAGTAAATGGTGATATGACCGTGAACTTTGGTCTTAAAGAATACCAATTTACTCTTAGTGTAACAGTTATCTCTGATAGGGCAAAAGAAAGAGAAACCCCTGTTGCTTTTACTAACATTGATAAGAGACAGATGGATTTTAATCTGGGTTCAAAAGATGTTCCCCTTGTGCTGAATACTGCCCCATCAGTTTTTGCTACCGATGCTGGCGGCGGCGCAGGAGATGCCCGTATGAGCGTGCGTGGTTTTAACCAAAGAAATGTTGGTATAATGATTAATGGTATTCCGATTAACGATATGGAAAATGGATGGGTTTATTGGTCTAACTGGGATGGTTTAGGTGATGCTACTTCTTCAATTCAGTTACAGAGAGGATTGAGTTCTGTTAACTTAGCTACACCATCAATTGGCGGTACTGTAAATATTATTACTGATCCGACTCAACACAAAGCTGGTGCATACTTCAGAAATGAATATGGAACCGGGAATTTCAGTAAACAAACCTTTTTTGGTCATACAGGATTGGTTGATGGAAAATTCGCTATGAGCTTTGGTGGAGTGCGTAAAGTTGGAGAGGGTGTTGTTGATAGAGCCTGGACAGATGCATGGGCTTACTATATGGGTATGGCATACCAGGTTAACGACAAGAACAGGATTGAATTATATGCTATGGGAGCTCCGCAAAAGCATGGTCAAAGACGATGGATGTTGAATGCTGCAAATTTCAGTCATGAACTTGCCAGGGATTTAGGCTATACAGAAGATGTTCTTAGTGATTCCCGATTTGCAGAACAAGGTACTCTTTACAATCCAAACTGGTCTGGTGTAAGTACTTCATATACCGGAATGCAGTGGGAACGATCATACTGGAATAGCAGTTTAAATCAGAGGCATGATCCTGCATATATTAACGAAAGTGTTAATTATTTCCACAAACCTTTAGTAAACCTGAATTGGTATTCACAATTTTCAGATGTATTCAGTTTATATAGCACAATATATTATTCGGGTGGACAAGGTGGTGGTTCAGGCACATTCGGAAGTATGGGATGGAATACCAATCTATTACAAAGAGTAGTTGATTATGATTACACAATTCAGCGAAACCTTGCGAATGTAGATACTAGTGGAAACAGTGTTTCCAGAGGCATTTTAAGAAATAGCGTTAATACTCAGTGGACTCTTGGTGCAATCTCCAAAGCGTATTTAAAAACTTCCAAAGAATTGACTTTATCTTTTGGAATAGATGTAAGAACAGCTGAAATTGAACACTACAGAGAAGTTCGCGATCTTCTTGGTGGAGATTACTTCTTATTTACAGGTAATGATTTTGACACCCCTGATGATTATAGCAAGGGATTAGGTGACAGAATTGATTACAATAATACTAATACTATAAACTGGATGGGCGCTTATGTCCAGGGTGAATATACCAAAGATCAATATACTCTTTATGGTACTGCCGGGTATACGACAATTAAATATGATTATTCTGATCACTTCAGGAAAGATACAGTTACCAATGGTGAAATTAATTTAGTCAGCGATTTTATCGGCGGCTATCAGTTTAAAGGTGGTGCAAGTTACAGAGCTACTAATGATATTGTTGTATTCTTAAATGGCGGCTACGTCTCTCAGGT
>JALHTS010000336.1 GCA_022865965.1 Ignavibacteriaceae bacterium | reverse complement strand
CGGTGAAATCTTTTTAACGAGAGATTCCGTTTTGACCGAAGAAGATCTTGAGAGAATTGATGATGCCGAAGTAGAAACTTTGAAATTCCTGAAATCTGATTCTTCATACTACCAGAATCTCATAGTTAATACTCTTCGTAAAGACACTTCTCACACAAAAGAAGAAGCTTTGTATGCTATATACAGACAATTAAGATCGGGTGAATCACCAGATGTAGAAACTGCAGAGGCATTGATTGATAAATTATTTTTTAATGATAAAAGATACGATCTGGGAGATGTTGGTCGTCACAGGATGAATGACAAGTTAAAGCTTAATATCCCTGAAACAACAACAGTTCTTACAAAAGAAGATATTATTGCAATAATGACTTATATCATTAATCTTAAGGAAGGAAACGTTTCGGTTGATGATATAGACCATTTAGGAAACAGAAGGATAAGAACTGTAGGTGAACAACTTGGACAGCAATTTAATATTGGTATGGCGCGAATGGCAAGAACCATTAAAGAAAGAATGAATATGCGCGATACCGAAAACTTTACACCTCAGGATCTTGTAAACGCTCGTACAATTACTAGTGTGATAAATGCATTCTTTGGTACAAATCAGTTGTCACAGTTTATGGATCAAACAAATCCGCTTGCCGAGCTTACACATAAAAGAAGAATGTCGGCTTTAGGTCCTGGTGGATTAACAAGAGAAAGAGCCGGATTTGAAGTGCGAGACGTTCATTACACACATTATGGTCGTCTTTGTCCAATTGAAACTCCTGAGGGTCCAAACATTGGTCTTATTTCATCTCTTACAATTTATGCACGTGTGAACAGGTATGGATTCCTGGAAACTCCTTATAGAAAAGTTACTAAAGGCAAAGTTTCTAAAGAAGTTGAATATTTAACTGCCCAGCAAGAAGATACTTTTACAATTGCTCAGGCTAATGCTACTTTAGATGAACAAGGACGATTCGCTAAAGAAAGAGTTAAATCAAGACTTAAAGGTGAATTCCCAATCGTTCATCCTGAAGAAGTACAATTTATGGATGTGGCTCCTGCCCAGCTTGTAAGTGCAGCAGCTGCTCTCATTCCATTTTTGGAACATGACGATGCAAACAGAGCTTTAATGGGTTCTAACATGCAACGTCAGGCAGTTCCACTATTAAGGCCTAAGGCTCCAATTGTTGGTACGGGTATGGAAGCGAAAGTTGCACGTGATTCCAGAGCTTTACTTTCAGCGGAAGATGATGGTGTGGTTGAATATGTTGATGCAAATAAAATTATTGCTAAGTATGATATTAATGCAAACAGTTTTGAAGCGCTTACAAGTTTTAACGATGTAAGAAGAGTAGAATATAAGCTTACAAAATTCCAAGGAACAAATCAGGAAACCTCTGTTAATCAAAGACCAATTGTTTCTGAAGGACAGAGAATAAAGAAAGATGATGTTCTTGCTGATGGTGCTGCTACAGATCAAGGGGAATTAGCTCTCGGAAGAAATGTTTTAGTTGCATTTATGCCCTGGCGAGGTTATAACTTTGAAGATGCTATAATACTCAGTGAAAGATTAGTAAGCGAAGATATTTATACTTCTCTTCATATAGAAGAATTTGAACTTCAGGTAAGAGAAACCAAGCGTGGTGAAGAAGAACTTACAAGAGAAATACCCAATGTAAGTGAAGAAGCTGTAAAGAATCTGGATGAAGATGGAATTATACGTGAAGGTGCTGAAGTTAAAGAAGGTGATATTCTTATTGGTAAGATCACTCCAAAAGGTGAGACTGATCCTACCCCAGAAGAAAAATTACTCCGTGCAATTTTTGGAGATAAAGCTGGTGATGTGAAAGATGCTTCTCTGAAAGCGCCGCCCGGGTTAAAAGGAACTGTAATTAAAACCAGACTTTTTAGTAGAAAAAGAAGAGATAGTGATTCTAAAAAAGTTGAAAAACATGCTTTAGAGCAAGTTGAAAGTCAGCACAAGAAAAAAGTATCCGATCATTATCAAAAATTTGTTGAAAAGATAACAAAAATTACTAATGGACAAACTACAACAGGAATCAGAGATCTGGACAGCAGTGTCGTTTTCAGAAGCGGAACTTCAATAAAAGAAACTACCTTTTCTGGAATGGATGATATATCCAAATTAGATTACACACTTGATTGGTTCGAATCCAAAAAAATAAATAATCTGATCCAATCGCTCTATAGAAATTATTTTGATATTCTCGTTGATCTTGAAGAAGAATTTAAAAGCGAAAGAATAAAAATTCAAAGCGGCGATGAACTTCCTCCGGGAATAGTGCAGCTTGCAAAAGTTTACGTTGCAAAGAAACGAAAATTATCTGTCGGTGACAAGATGGCAGGTAGACATGGTAATAAAGGTGTTGTTGCTAAAATTGTTCCTATGGAAGAAATGCCGTTCCTTCCAGATGGAACTCCGGTTGATATCATATTAAATCCACTTGGTGTGCCTTCAAGAATGAATCTTGGGCAGCTTTATGAAACGGCTTTAGGGTGGGTTGGAAAAAAACTCGGAGTTAAATTTGCTACCCCGATTTTTGACGGTGCGCACGTTGAGGATGTTGAAGAATGGCTTGAAAAAGCCGGACTTGAAAGCGGAAGCAAAACCGAACTTATCGATGGAAGATCCGGTGAAAGGTTCCATCAGAAAGTTACTTGCGGCTACATTTATATGCTTAAACTAAGCCACCTTGTTGATGATAAAATTCATGCAAGATCAATTGGTCCATACTCACTTATTACCCAGCAGCCGCTTGGTGGTAAGGCTCAATTTGGTGGTCAGAGATTTGGAGAAATGGAAGTTTGGGCGCTTGAAGGATACGGCGCATCTCATATTCTTCAGGAAATTTTAACTGTAAAAAGTGATGATGTTTCAGGTAGAGCAAAAGTATACGAAGCTATTGTAAAAGGTGAGAATTTACCGGAACCAAACGTTCCCGAATCGTTCAACGTTTTAATTAAAGAACTCCAGGGACTCGGATTGGATATCAAAATAAATTAACGTTGAACAAAATTTTTCACATAGTAATGAGGAGATAAAATATGCCTTTTAGAGTTCAGGAAAATGCAATGCGAGAGATTCGCAGCTTGACAATTGGTTTGGCTAGTCCAGATGATATTCTTTCAAGATCTTATGGTGAAGTAACCAAACCGGAAACAATTAATTACCGTTCTTTCAGACCAGAAAAAGACGGATTATTCTGTGAAAAAACATTTGGCCCCACTCGTGATTGGGAATGTTTTTGTGGTAAATATAAAAGAATACGTTACAAAGGAATTATCTGCGACCGTTGCGGTGTTGAAGTTACTCAAAAAAGTGTTCGCCGTGAAAGAATGGGACATATAGGACTAGCAGTTCCCGTTGTTCACATCTGGTTTTTCAGAGCACAGCCTTCAAAAATTGGTAATATAATCGGTCTAAGCTTAAAAGAATTAGAAAAAGTTATTTATTATGAATCTTATGTAGTTCTTAATCCCGGATTAACTGGTTTAAGCAGATTAGATCTTATCTCAGAAGACCAGTATTTCGAAGTTCTAAATTCTCTTCCTGATGGAAATGAAAAATTAGATAATGATGATCCTAAGAAATTTCTTGCGAGAATTGGTGGAGATGCTGTAAAAAACATTCTTAAAAACACCGATATTGAGAAGTTATCCAAGGAATTAAGAGATCAACTTAAAATTGAAAACTCACAACAAAAGAAACAGGATCTTCTTAAGAGATTAAGAGTAATTGAATCATTCAAAGAAGAAGAGGGTAAAGTTCCTAATAGGCCAGAATGGATGGTACTTAATTATATACCGGTAATTCCACCGGAATTAAGACCTCTTGTTCCTCTTGAAGGCGGAAGATTTGCCACAAGTGATTTAAATGATTTGTACAGAAGAGTTATAATAAGAAATAACAGATTAAAAAGATTAATTGATATTAAAGCACCGGAAGTTATTCTTCGAAATGAAAAAAGAATGCTTCAGGAAGCAGTTGATGCACTGTTTGATAACTCCAGACGAGGAAGTGCCGTAAGAAGTGATAATAACAGACCGCTTAAATCTTTAAGCGATATGCTCAAAGGAAAACAAGGAAGATTCCGTCAGAACCTTTTAGGAAAAAGAGTTGACTATTCCGGTCGTTCTGTTATTGTTGTTGGTCCCGAGTTAAAATTACATCAGTGCGGGCTTCCAAAAGATATGGCCATTGAATTATTCAAACCATTCGTAATCAGAAAACTGATTGAAAGAGGACATAACAAAACTGTTAAAAGTGCAAGAAAGGTTGTTGATCGTAAAGACCCAATAATCTGGGATATATTAGAAAAAATAATTGAAGCTCATCCGGTACTGTTAAACAGGGCTCCTACTCTTCACAGATTGGGAATACAAGCTTTTCAACCTGTGCTTATAGATGGACGGGCAATTCAGCTTCATCCTATGGTTTGTACTGCGTTCAACGCTGACTTTGACGGCGATCAAATGGCTGTTCACATTCCGCTTTCTTATGAAGCTCAGTTAGAAGCAAGCTTGCTGATGTTAAGCAGTCACAATATTCTCTCTCCACAGAATGGCAGTCCAATCGTTGTTCCAACCCAGGATATCGTTTTGGGATGCTACTACTTAACAAAAGTGAAAGATGGCGATAAAGGAGAGGGAATGAATTTCTCTTCTTCTGATGAAGTTGTTATTGCTTACAACAATAAAGTAGTTGGACTTCATGCAAGAATTAAAGTAAGAATAGATGGAATTCTTGTTGAATCAACTGTTGGTAGAGTTATTTTTAATTCTATAGTTCCAAAGGAAATGGGATTCTTTAATCAGTTGCTCATTAAGAAAACCTTCGGTGGATTCATTGGACAAATGTTCATTAAAATGGGAAATAAAGTTACTGCTAAATTCCTTGATGATCTTAAAGATATTGGTTTTAGATATGCTACCGCCGGTGGTTTATCAATCAGCTATACCGATATGATTATCCCTGAAGAAAAAGTAAGTCTGATTACTAAAGCAAATAAAAAAGTTGAAGGAATTCTTAATGAACATGAGGTTGGCGTTATAACCGATGCTGAGCGCTATAATAAAATTATAGACGTATGGACTCATACAACTAATGATGTTGCCCGTGCATTGATGGAAAAAATAAGAGTGCATAATCAGGGCTTCAACTCATTACATATGATGGTTGATTCTGGTGCAAGAGGTTCGCAAGAGCAAGTAAGACAGCTAGCAGGTATGAGAGGGTTGATGATGAAACCTCAGAAATCTCTTACAGGTCAGGCTGGTGAAATTATTGAAAATCCTATCGTTGCAAATTTCAAAGAAGGATTATCAGTTCTTGAATACTTTATATCTACTCACGGTGCACGTAAAGGACTTGCAGATACAGCGCTTAAAACAGCTGACGCGGGATACTTAACCAGAAGATTAGTTGACGTTGCTCAGGATGTTATTATTAGTGAAATTGATTGTGGAACAATACTCGGTATTGAAATTAAAGCTCTCAAAGATGTTGAACAGGAAAGAGAACCACTACAGGAAAGGATTACTGGACGAGTAGCTCAAACCGATATTTATCATCCTCGTACCGATGATTTGATTATTGAAGTTGGTGAAACGATAACTGAAGAGATAGCCGAAAAGATTGAAGATGCTAACATAGATTCTGTTTATATTAGAACAGTATTAACTTGTGAATCTAAGCGTGGAGTTTGTGCTAAATGTTATGGTCGGAACCTTACTAACGGTAAAATTGTAGAGATAGGAGAGGCTGTTGGAATAATTGCAGCGCAATCCATTGGTGAGCCGGGTACTCAGCTTACTCTTAGAACTTTTCACCTTGGTGGTACTTCATCCAGAATTGCAAGTCAATCGCAGGTTGAAACTAACGTAGAGGGAACAGTTAGGTTTGAAAAGATTCCTTTTGTTGAAAAAAGTGAAAAAGATCCTTTTGGCGGACCCAATATTACTATTAAGGTTGTTATTGGTAGAAGAGGTGCAATTGGAATATATGATGAAGATAACAGACAAATAAAAAAATATGATGTTCCTTATGGAGCAGAACTTGTTGTTTCCGATGGTGAATTTGTTAAAAAGAAAACTCCTCTTTATAATCATGATCCTTACAATGCAGTTATATTAACTGACATAGCAGGAACAGTAAGATTTGTTGATTTAATTGATAATGTTACTTTACAACAAGTAACTGATGAACAAACTGGTCATGTTCAAAAAGTTATTATGGAATCAAAAGATAAAAATCTTACACCGAGCATAGTTGTTGAAACGGAAGATCGTGATTCAAAACCATTTAACCTTCCTATCAAAGCTTATCTCAATGTTGATGCAGGTGAAAAAATACCTGCCGGTACTGTGTTAGCTAAAATTTCTAAACAAACTTCAAAAAGCAGGGACATTACTGGTGGTCTTCCAAGAGTAACTGAATTATTCGAATCACGGAGTCCGCATGAAACAGCTATTATTTCAGAGATAGAAGGTTTTGTGAAATTTGGTGCTAGAAAAAAAGGTTCGAGAGAAATAATAATAACAGCACCCGATAATTCTGTTGAAAAAAAGTATAATGTCCCATTACAACGACATATTCTTGTTCAGGAAAACGATGAAATTCCTGCAGGTGAAAAAATAACAGATGGACCAATTAATCCTCACGATATCTTAGCCATTAAAGGAACGAGTGCTGTTCAGGAATATCTTGTTAATGAAATACAGGACGTTTATCGTTTGCAGGGTGTTAAAATAAATGACAAGCACATAGAAGTAATCGTTCGTCAGATGCTTCAGAAGATTAAAATAGTCTCTCCCGGAGATACTAGATTCCTTGAGGAAGATGTTGTAGGTAAAATTGAATTTCTCGAAGAAAATCATAAAATAGAAAACATGGTTATTATTGTGGAAAAGGGTGACTCGAAATTGAAAGAAGGTCAGCTTATCACCAAATCAAAGGCTCGAGAAATCGATGCTGATCTTAAGAAGAAGGATAAAAAGGAAGCAGTTGTAAGAGATGCTGAACCTGCAACATTTGAGAATATTCTTTTAGGTATTACTCAAGCAGCGCTGTCAACAGAGAGCTTTATTTCTGCAGCTTCATTCCAGGAAACTACAAAGGTTCTTGCTAACGCAGCAATTCGAGCAAAAGTAGATAATCTTTTGGGATTAAAGGAGAATGTGGTAATGGGTCATCTGATACCGGCTGGTACAGGATTGAAGAAGTACAGAAAAATAATGTTAAAGACTGAACCGGCAATACAAAGTGAAGAAAAGGAAGAAGAAGAAGTAAAAGCAAATCAATAATTAGCTAATATATAGTTCATTTATGTCTTATTTGCTGGTTTGGACTTTTAATTTGATTTATTATTTATAAATCGCAAATATTATGCTTTATTTCTTGACAAAATTTAGGTCAGAAGGTATATTTCAAGTCTGAATTTTTTTGAAAACGTTTTTATAGGAGATTTGTGTGCCAACTATAAACCAATTGGTTAGAAAAGGTAGAGTTGTAATTCCTGCCAAAAATAAAGCTCGTGCTTTAGATAGCTGTCCGCAGAAGCGAGGCGTATGTACAAGAGTTTATACTACAACTCCTAAAAAGCCTAATTCAGCTCTAAGAAAAGTTGCCAGAGTAAGGTTGACAAATAATATTGAAGTTACTGCATACATACCAGGTGAAGGTCATAATTTGCAGGAACATTCTATTGTAATGATAAGAGGCGGAAGAATTAAAGATTTGCCGGGTGTAAGATATCACATTATCAGAGGAACCCTTGATACAAGCGGAGTTGAAGATAGAAAAAAAGGACGCTCAAAGTATGGAGCTAAAAAACCGAAGGCTAAATAAATTATGAGAAAGAAAAGAGCAGAAAAAAGATATGTTAAGCCGGATCCTAAATTCAATGATGTTTTAGTTTCCAGGTTCATAAACTCTTTAATGTATGATGGTAAAAAATCTGTTACCAGAAAAATGGTTTATGAAGCATTCAGTCTCATTGAAGATAAAACTAAAAAACCCGGACTCGAAGTTTTTAAAAAAGCTATTTCTAATGTTCAACCAATAATTGAAGTAAGAAGCAGAAGAGTTGGTGGAGCTACTTATCAGGT
>JALHTS010000335.1 GCA_022865965.1 Ignavibacteriaceae bacterium | reverse complement strand
TCAATGGGTCCTCCAAGTGCAGGTGGAATAGTTCTTGTCCAAATATTAAACATTCTAGAAAATTATGAATTCAACAGAAGCGATTGGGGCAGCAGTGGATATATACATAAGCTTGTTGAAGCCATGAAATATGCTTATGCTGATCGTTCATTGCATATTGGTGATCCTGATTTCTATGATGTTCCCCAAGATAATTTAATCTCTAAAGAGTATGCAAAAGAAATATTCAGCAGAATTACTGAGGTTGCAACTCCATCAGAATTGATTGCTCCAACGGAAGTATTCTCTTTAAATGAAAGTGATGAAACGACACACTATTCAGTTGTAGATAAATTTGGTAATGCTGTCAGTACAACAACAACTATAAATTCAGGTTACGGATCAAAAGTGGTTGTTGAAGGCGCAGGATTTTTATTAAACAATGAAATGGATGATTTTAGCATTCAGCCCGGAGTTCCAAATCAATTTGGATTGACAGGTGCCGAAGCTAACAAAATTGAACCTAACAAACGGATGGTCAGTTCAATGACTCCAACAATTGTCTTAAAAAATGATAAGCCTTATTTAATAATTGGATCTCCCGGCGGTTCAACTATTATGACAGTTGTATTACAAGTTTTGTTAAATGTAATCGAATTTAATATGAATATTCAGTCTGCAAATGACAAACCAAGAATACATCATCAATGGATGCCTGATGTAATTGATTATGAACCGTTCGAATTAGCTGAAGATGTTAAATTTAATTTGATTCAGCGTGGGCACAAAATAGGTTCCGAAAGAATTCTTGGAAGAGTTGATGCAATTCTGATTGATCAAGATATGGGAATTTATTACGGTTCAACCGACTCTCGTGGTTATGGTGCTGCTGCAGGATATTAACATAAAGGTAAATTATAAATGATACTGGGAATTGGAATAGACATAATTGAAATAGACAGAATTAAGGAAAGCGTTGATAAATTTGGTGATCACTTTCTTAGTAAAATATATACTCCAAATGAACTGGAATATTGTCTTCAAAAACATAATAAATATCAGCATCTTGCTGCCCGGTTTGCTGCCAAAGAAGCTATTTATAAAGCACTCTCTTCAGAATGGGGCAGGGAAATCAGCTGGCAGGATATTGATATTATGAATGAACCAAATGGTCTTCCTATTGCCAAATTTTCCGGTAAACTTGAAGAGTTCATTAATAAAGATAAAGACATTAAAATATCTATGAGTCATTCAGATAATTATGTTGCTTGTGTGGCTATTGTTTATAAAATGAAGTAGTTACAAAATCTCTTGCCCTCTCCCAAAATAGCTTTGTAAAATAGTTTCCTTCTTTGTAGTTTTACTTAACTTTTTTTGTAAAACTTATGATTCCTGATTGGTACAAATATTATAATTACGGTTCCATTATTGTTATTGCAGTTTTATTACTGGTTATGTTAACAAATATGGTACCCAAAGATTCTTTTTTTGGAATATTGATTTTTTCAATTGCATTATTAATTCTCCGCATCGTATTCAGAATTTATTTTCTAATTAAATATAAAAAAGTTAAAGAGGAGTAAGTCTTCGAACGATCTCATTCCTACAATGGTAAATTAAACGCTAAAGTTTTGGTATTAAATCAGAGCTATGAACCCCTTTCTGTTTGCAATATTAAAAAGGCTTTTATTTTACTTTATCTTGGTAAAGCAGAACTAATCATTATTGATGATAGAAAATCAATCCGCACAATCAGAAAAAATTATCCCTGGCCAAGTGTTATCAGAATTGCAAAATATGTTAATGTTCCGTACAAAAAGGTTGTTCTTACCAGAAGAAATATTTTGCGAAGAGATGTATATAAATGTGCTTACTGCGGCAGGGGAGATCTTCCCTTAACTGTTGATCATATCGTTCCAAGAGCCAGAGGCGGTGATGATGCCTGGGAAAATCTCATAAGTGCTTGCACTCATTGTAACAATAAAAAAGGTGATCGTACTCCGGAAGAAGCAAGAATGCCTTTGCTTAATCGTCCATTTAAACCAAATCACGTAATGTTTATTAAAAATGTGGTTGGTAAACTGGATGATAAGTGGAAACCTTATCTCTATCTATCCTGATGTCTGACTGAGATTATTACTTTCATTATTATTATCTTTCATCATTATTTTCCAATATTAATTAAAGTTTATGCTAAAAAAGCGAATTTTAAGCGGAATGAGACCGACCGGTAAATTGCATATTGGTCATTACGTTGGTGCACTCGAAAATTGGGTCGAACTTCAAAAAGAATACGAAAGCTTTCATCTGATCGCTGATTATCACGTTCTCACTACAGATTTGAATACCGATCAGGTCTATCAGAATTCTATTGAAATGCTAATTGATTGGTTGTCAGCAGGATTAGATCCTGTTAAAAGTCCTATGTTCAGACAATCGCAAATTAAGGAACACACCGAGTTAACTCTTATTTTCGGAATGTTAATTTCAGTAAATCG
This sequence comes from Ignavibacteriaceae bacterium, assembly GCA_022865965.1. Taxonomy (GTDB): domain Bacteria; phylum Bacteroidota; class Ignavibacteria; order Ignavibacteriales; family Ignavibacteriaceae; genus JAGXRK01. The sequence continues at coordinate 359 of JALHTS010000335.1, read as the reverse complement.
TCTTGAAAGAAATCCAACGTTAAAAGATCAAGTCAGAGATCTGCATATCGATAATGTTAATTACGGTCATTTGGGTTATCCTGTACTTCAAACTGCTGATATTCTTCTTTATAAAGGGAATTACGTTCCTGTTGGCGAGGATCAAGTGCCGCATATTGAAATCTCCCGGGAGATTGCTCGGAGATTTAACAATCAATATGGTGAAATTTTCCCTGAGCCAGAACCTTTACTTACAAAATTTGCAAGACTCAGTGGTTTGGATGGAAATGCAAAGATGAGTAAATCTTTAAACAACACAGTACTTCTTTCAGATGATCCTGAAACTGTAAAAGCTAAAATGAAAAAAGCTGTTACTGATC
>JALHTS010000334.1 GCA_022865965.1 Ignavibacteriaceae bacterium | reverse complement strand
TTGCCAAAGACTACCTGTTGAAAGAACACCAATATGGATTATGCGGCAGGCAGGCAGATATTTACCTGAATACAGAGCAGTGCGTGCAAAAACAGATTTTCTTACAATGTGTAAAACTCCTGAACTTGCCGCTGAAGTTACTTTGCAGCCAATTGATTTAATCGGAGTTGATGCAGCAATAATTTTCTCGGACATACTTGTCATTCCCGAAGCAATGGGAATGCACCTTGAAATGCACGAAGGAAAGGGTCCAATTTTTCCAAAACCAATTCGTAATGAAGATGATGCAAGGCAATTAAAAAATATCGATCCGAATAAAGATTTAAAATATGTCCTGGATGCAGTTTCACTTACTAAAAAAGAACTCAACGGAAGAGTTCCATTAATTGGTTTTAGTGGTTCACCCTGGACTTTGCTCACTTACATGGTTGAAGGCAGAGGAAGTAAGAATTTTTCTGAGGTAAAAAAGCTAATTTATAATAATCCTTCTCTGGCACATAAAATACTAGATAAACTTTCAAATGTTATTGCAGATTATCTTTCTGCAAAGATTGAAGCCGGTTGTAATGCTGTCCAGATTTTTGATACATGGGGCGGTGTTCTTTCACAACAAGATTTTTTAGAATTCTCCCTTCGGTATGTTGAGAAAATTATTTCGCAAATAAAAAGAAAAGATGAACCTGTCATTTTTTTTGCAAAAGGTGTTCACCATAATCTTTATAAGATGGCTAATATTGGTGCAAATGTGCTTGGACTCGATTGGACAATGGATATTGGTGAAGCAAGAAAGCTAGTCGGCGACCGCGTGGCACTACAAGGCAATCTTGATCCAACTGCCCTATATGGAAATAAAGAATATATTCATAATGCAGTAAAAAATGTTCTGAGTTCTTTTGGTAAAGGAAACGGACATATATTTAATCTTGGTCACGGAATCCTTCCCGATATCGATCCGGGAAATGTGAAAGCGTTGGTTCAATTTGTTAAAGAAGAGAGCAGAAAGTTTCATTAACTAAACACAGAACGCATAAACCACAGAGGCACGGAGACACAGAGAATATGAGCAAAGAATAAATAAATTAAGCGGTATTATTTTAGATTCTGCTATAGAAGTGCATCGGAATTTAGGGCCGGGTTTATTAGAAAGCGTATATGAAGTTTGTTTATGCAAAGAGTTGGATTTAAAAGGGATAAAATATCTACGTCAGGTTTATTTACCGGTAAGATATAAAGAAGAACAACTGGATGCAGATTATAAGATTGATATTCTTGTTGAAAACGAAATAATTGTGGGATTAAAATCGGTTGAACAAATGCATACTGTTTATGCGGCTCAATTACTGACTTATTTAAAATTAGCAGATAAGAAATTAGGACTCTTAATAAACTTTAATGTGCCAAGATTAATTGATGGTTACAAGAGAATGTTGAATGGATATCTTTGATCTCTGTGCCTCTGTGTCTCTGTGGTAATCGTTTTAAAAGGAAAAGTATATGTTCGAAATAGATTTAAAAAAGTATAAAAAATACGATAAGCCGGGACCACGTTACACTAGTTACCCTACTGCTCCGCAGTTTAACGAAAGCTTTACTCACGAAGATTATCTTGATGAAATCGTAAAAACTAATAACGAAAAAAATCTTCCCAATCTTTCCCTTTATTTTCATCTTCCCTTTTGTGATACGCTTTGCTATTTCTGCGGATGTAATATGATTATTACACGTAACAGAGATAGAATAAAAGAATATAATGCGTATTTAAAAAAAGAAATTGATCTGCTCAGACAATTTCTTTTGCCTAACAGACAAGTTGTTCAGCATCATTGGGGTGGCGGAACTCCAACTCATCTTAATCCGGATGAAATAAACGATCTTGCGAGCTATATTAATAAATCATTCAACTTTAAAAATAATTCTGAGAACAGTTGTGAAATTGATCCGCGTGAACTTACAAAAGCACATCTTGAAGCATTGCGAAACAACGGCTTCAACAGAATAAGTATGGGTGTGCAGGATTTTGATGAGAAAGTTCAGAAAGCAGTTAACAGAATTCAACCTGAAGATATATCACGACAAGCTATTCAATGGGTAAGAGAACTTGGTTATCATAGTATTAACCTTGATTTAATATACGGACTTCCCTTCCAGTCCGTTGAAGGCTTTGCAAAAACTGTTGATAAAATAATTGATATTTCACCTGACCGAATTGCAGTATTTAATTATGCGCACGTTCCATGGATGAAAAAACATATGGCGCTTATTCACCCTGAAGATATTCCTGCTCCGGAAGTCAAATTAGAAATATTAAAAATAACAATTGAAAAGTTATCTTCAGCAGGATATGATTTTATTGGTATGGATCATTTCGCAAAACCTGATGATGAATTATCAGTTGCAATGCGTGAGAAAAAGCTTTACAGAAATTTTCAGGGTTACAGCACAAATGCTGGTACCGATCTTTATGCAATAGGAATTACATCAATTTCTCAATTGAGAAATATTTATGCGCAGAATTTCAAAACTGAAAAAGAATATTATACTGCAATTGATAACGGCATTCTTCCAACGACAAAAGGGTATCGTTTAACAGAAGATGATCACATAAGAAGAGAAGTTATAATGAAACTTATGTGCAACTTTGAACTTGACTTTAGGGAAATAGAAAATCAGTTTAATATTGATTTTAAAAAATACTTTGCCTGGGGATTAAACAATCTTACTGAAATGCAAAACGATGATTTGATTGATGTAAGTGATAATGGCATTAAAGTAAAAAATATGGGTAGACTGCTTATTCGTAATATCGCAATGAACTTTGACGGATATATCGAAAGAAAAGAAGATAAAGCAAAATATTCAAGAACTGTGTAACTTATCCTGTTCTATAATAAATGATCTAAAGTTGAGTGAATTACTATGTCCTCTAAGATTGAGCAATTAAAGAAAATATTAGAAAAACGAATCCTTGTTATTGATGGCGCGATGGGAACAATGATACAGCGCCATAACTTAACTGAAGAAGATTTCCGCGGTGAGCGATTTAAAAATCATCCTCACGATCTTAAAGGGAACAATGATCTTCTTTCAATCACTCAGCCTGAAATAGTTAAAGGTATTCATCGTGCCTACTTTGAAGCCGGTGCTGATATTGTTGAAACAAATACTTTTAGTGCAAATCCAATCTCTCAAACAGATTATCACCTTGCTGATCTTACTTATGAAATAAATTTTGAATCCGCAAAAATTGCAAAAGAAGTTGCGGAAGAGTTCAACAAGAAAAATCCTGATAAACCAAGATTTGTTGCAGGTGCGCTTGGACCAACTAACAAAACGCTTTCTTTATCGCCAAATGTAAATGATCCGGGTTACCGTGCAGTAACTTTTGATGAGATGGTTAGCGCTTACTACGAACAAACACGCGGACTCGTTAACGGCTGTGCAGATATAATTCTCATCGAAACAATTTTTGATACTCTGAATTCAAAAGCTGCAATTATGGCTGTTCAAAAATATCTTGAGGAAAAAGGTATTCAGCTTCCGTTAATGATTTCGGGAACGATCGTTGACCAAAGCGGAAGGACATTATCGGGACAAACTGTTGAAGCATTTTACATTTCTGTCTCTCAGGCAAAAAATTTAATAAGTGTTGGGCTTAACTGTGCCCTCGGCGCAAAACAAATGCGTCCTTTTGTTAAAGACCTATCAAATATATCTGACAAATTTTTATCTGTTTACCCTAATGCAGGACTTCCAAATGAAATGGGCGGTTATGATGAAACACCGCATACAATGGCAAGAGTGCTGGAAGATTTTCTTGCAAGCGGATTTGTAAACATCGTAGGTGGATGCTGCGGCACAACTCCCGACCACATAAAAGCTATTGCTGAAATCGTAAAACATCATAAGCCGCGTGTTCCTAAAAAACAAGAGCCTTATTTAAGATTAAGCGGACTTGAACCAGTTATGCTTCGTCCTGATTCTAATTTCATGAATATCGGCGAGCGCACTAATGTAACCGGTTCGAAAAAGTTTGCACGTCTGATTAAAGAAAACAAATATGATGAAGCACTTTCCGTAGCACGCGATCAGGTTGAAGGCGGTGCACAGGTTCTTGATATTAATATGGATGAAGGAATGATTGATTCAGAAGCTGCGATGACAAAGTTTCTGAATCTTCTTGAAGCAGAACCTGATATTGCAAAGCTTCCCATTATGATAGATTCATCGAAGTGGTCTGTTATTGAAGCTGGTTTAAAATGCCTGCAGGGTAAGGGAATTGTCAACTCTATTTCACTTAAAGAAGGTGAAGAAGTATTCAAAGAACACGCAAAAAAAGTTTTAAGCTACGGCGCTGCAGTAATTGTAATGGCATTCGATGAAAAAGGTCAGGCGGATACTTTTAAAAGAAGAATAGAAATTTGCAAACGTGCTTATGATATTCTTACAAAAGAAGTCGGTTTCCCTCCGCAGGATATAATTTTTGATCCGAACATTCTTGCAATTGCCACAGGAATTGAAGAACATAACAATTACGCCGTTGATTACATAGAAGCAACGAGGTGGATAAAGCAAAATCTTCCTCTTGCAAAAGTTAGCGGCGGAGTAAGTAATCTCTCCTTTTCTTTCCGTGGTAATGATGTTGTTCGTGAAGCAATGCATTCGGCTTTTTTGTTTCATGCCATAAAAGCCGGGATGGATATGGGAATTGTTAATGCCGGTCAGCTTGAAGTTTATGAAG
>JALHTS010000333.1 GCA_022865965.1 Ignavibacteriaceae bacterium | reverse complement strand
CAAATAGATTTACCTGCACCGGTTGGTAGTACTGCTACAACATTGTTTCCCTTCAGTATTGAATCGATAATTTCTTCCTGTCCAAGTCGGAATGAAGAATAACCGAAAAAGTTGTTTAATATTTCAATCGGTTTCATTAAATGTGATTATTAAACTTTGAATAATCCTATAAAAAAGTAATTATTACGCGAACACAATTTAAAAATAAGCAAAATCCCAGTTGATCACTTAGTTAAATATGGCTAAATATTTGTTCTGTAAAATATTAACTTAAAATTGAGTAAATCAAAATTTATTAAAGAGGACAAAATGAAGTTTCTGCTGATACTCATTCTAACGTCAATTATCGGCTTACAAAGTAACGCACAGGTTAAAAAACCTATTAAATCGTTAGATGAACTCATGCCTCAGGGAGTATTTTCACAAGTTCCTGATCATATTCGTCATTCGAAGCCTTACTTAAGACACAGATGGTTTTATGAACAAAGAGCGTACCCATATGATAACATTCCAGAAGATGCGTATAAAAAATCATTAGATCAAAAAAATAGTCTACTGAAAACAAACAGCGAACAAAATTTTCCAAATTTTAACTGGATAAATCTCGGACCAACGCCGGGTTATTATTTTCCCTATGGTAATATCTCAAGCAGAATAGTTACCGGTGCTTTTCATCCAACGAATCCAAATATAATTTATGTCGGTCCGGCGAATGGAGGAGTATGGAAATCAACTGATAGTGGTTTAAACTGGTCACCTCTTTCAGATTATGAATCATCATTATCGATGGGAGCTATAGCGATTGATCCTGTTAATCCAGATATTGTTTATGCAGGAACAGGTGAAGCAACTTATTCCGGTGCTTCATATTATGGCAGAGGTTTACTAAAATCTACTGATGCAGGAGCTACCTGGACAAATCTGACTACGGGACTTCCGTCTTCAACTTATTTTTCAAGATTAAAAATCAGACCAAATAACAATACACAACTTCTTGCAGCTTTAGGATATAACGGATTATATCGAAGTACAAACTCCGGCGCAAGCTGGACACTAGTTAGATCAGGAAGGGTTGATGATGTTGTTTTCTCTCCTACAGGTGATACAGCTTTTGCAGTTGGTTCCGGAATTGGAATTATGAGATCTATTGATGGGGGTGCAACTTTTGCAAATTATGGATCTTCGGGTTTAGCTTCCGGTACTCGTACTCATTTTGATTTAGCACAATCTAATCCCTCTGTAATGTGGGCAGCAGTTTATGAATCAAGTGATGTCACTGTATATAAATCAACCGATTATGGAGTAAACTGGAATTCAATAACTATGCCTTCAGATTTTGCCGATTGGGACGGACAAGCATGGTATGATTTGTATTGTATTATTAATCCAAGAAATGATAATAAAGTTTATATAGGAACAATTGATATTTTTAGTACAACGGATGGCAACTCATTTACAAATATTACTAATGGCTATTCCGGAGGAAATGTTCATGTTGATCAGCATTATCTCTTTTTTCACCCTACACAAGAAAATACAATAATTTCATGTAATGATGGCGGAATCTGGAGATCAACAGACAATGGTTCTACTTTCACAAATTTAAATCAGAATTTAACCTTAACTCAGTTTTACCGAATTGCAGCAAGTCCCTTTGTCGCTACCAGAATAATCGGCGGAACACAGGATAATGGAACGCAACAGACAAATGCAACATCAAACTGGGCTGCTGTTTATGGTGGTGACGGTGGTGAAGTATGTTTCAATCCTATTAGTTCTAGCTTCATTCTGAGTGAAACTCAATATGGTGGAATTTTCAGAACTACAAACGGTGGTTCAACCTGGAGTTCTGCTGTAACCGGTATAAACAGTTCTGAAACGGCAGCGTGGGTCGGACCCATAATTCATCATCCCACTGTATCAGGTACATTTTATACTGCACGACAAAGTATATATAAATCTACTAGTAATGGGTCATCATGGACAGCAATATCAAATAATGTAAACGGAACGAATGCCGTTCGAGAATTAGCACAAAGCAAAACCGATCCGAATATTATGTTCGCGACTTCAGGAAGCCAGGTTTTTAAATCCACAGATGAAGGTGTTAACTGGACAAATGTAACAGCCGGATTGCCCAACAGAACAATAACATCGGTTTATGTTCATCCTACAAACTCGAATGAAATATTTTTAACTTTTTCGGGTTTCGGAACGGGCAAAGTCTATAAATCAATTAATGGCGGAAGTACCTGGACTACAATAAATGGAAATCTACCCGATACGCCGGTTAACGATTTATTGGTATTTACTAATCACACAGGATATCCGAACACTTACTTTGCAGCTACAGATATTGGTGTATTCGTAACTACTGATAATGGTGTAAATTGGGCTGAAATTGGAAATAGCTTACCCAACACTGTTATAATGCATCTGGATTATTCACCTTCAAATAACAAGTTAAGAGCAGGCACTCATGGGCGTGGTGTTTACGAAACAGTAGTTGATTTCGGTAATCCGGTTTCTGTTGAAGATACGTTTACTCCTTCTGAAATAAATATCTCTCAGAATTATCCGAATCCTTTTAATCCATCTACAACTATAAAATATTCTATAAATCAGGATGGAAGAGTAAGATTAGCAATTTATAATCCTATTGGACAGGAAGTTGAAGAATTAATCGCTGCATATCAAACACAAGGTACTTATGAGACAGTATGGAATTCTAAAAACCGTGCTTCAGGAATATATTTCTATTTGTTTGAATTGATAGGTTCAAAAGGCGAATTAATTCATAAAGAAATAAAAAAGTTAGTATTGATTAAATAAATAAAGAGTCAAAAGTCAAATCAAAAAAGGCAATTCCTGTAGAGTTGCCTTTTTTATATCACAATTTTTATTGTGTAAAAATCAAAATTTTAACCTTAAAATAATCTTTTTTATTTGTAATTTTGTGCGGCGTTATTGAATTTATTTTTAAGGTTAAGTTTTGTTTGGTTCTATAATAAATATAGGTCGTTTTTTTCCTGATACAAGGGTAAAAAGCCTATTTGAGTTCAAATCATTTTTAAACTCCTCATTTAATTCAATTCGAAAAAATATTAAAGTTAAAAAATCCGAAAGGTAGAAAAATTGGTAAGGAAAAAATATGCAGGATGAAAATTTAAGATTAGAAGATTTATTAAGCGCTTCAAATGCACCCGATGCAAAACCCGGTATAAATATCGTTGCTATTATTGGAGCAGGAGTAATGGGGCAGGGAATAGGACAAACAATTGCAGCGCACGGTTTTGAAGTCCTCATGGTTGAAAGAGATATCAATCTGCTGGAAAAATCTAAGGTTCATTTAGCAGACAGTATTGATTATGAAATCAAACGCTGGTCAATGACAAATTCAGATAAGAAGGCGATTCTTGGCAGAATAAAATGGCAAAACGATTTAAAGAACATAAATGAGTACGATCTTATCATTGAAGCAGTTGAAGAAGATTTTGATATTAAGGTTAAAGTTTTCCAGGAACTTGATAAGCTTGCAAAGAAAGAAGCAATATTTGTTTCTAACACTTCAACTTTAAGTCTTACTAAAAT
>JALHTS010000332.1 GCA_022865965.1 Ignavibacteriaceae bacterium | reverse complement strand
TCGTCTCCAGATTTTAACCTGCTCATCGCCGTATTTTTTAGCTGTTTCTGCCTTATTAAGTCCTTGTAATGCACCATAGTGTCTTTCATTTAATCGCCAGTGACGAATAACAGGAATCCACATTAAATCCATTTCATCAAGCCCAATCCACAAAGTTCTTATTGCTCTTTTTAGAACAGAAGTATATGCAAGATCAAATTTGAAACCTTCGGCTTTAAGGGTTTGTCCGGCTTTTTTAGCTTCATGTAATCCTTTTTCAGAAAGATCAACGTCCGTCCAGCCGGTAAATCTGTTCTCTTTATTCCAGGTACTTTCGCCATGTCTGAGTAAAACTACTTTGTACATTTATTCTCCAATTATTTTTTATAGACAATTCAAAATCACTTTTCAAAAATAGGGAAGGGAGACTATAAGTAAAAAGGAAAAAGTAAGTGGTGAGAAAACAGGAGGCTGGAGTTATAAGTTAGGAGACAGGAGTAAGAATACAGTAATCCAATTCCAACAGAAGTTAAATTAATTGAGCAAATAGGCAATAAAACAGTTTAACATCCAGCATACAGAAACAAAGTTCCTTAATGTCTCTTGATTCAAACTGAAAGTCTGCCTTCTGAGTTTGGAAGAAAAAGGATTCCAATTGATTTTGTATTAGGCGGTGTTTTCTCCAGATAGTTTTAACTGAACGCTTTTAATTTTGTCTTCCATAGTTTGATCGCGATCGGTTCTTGTGCCCAATCTTATTGTGGATGATATTCTAGGTGCACCCATTTCGTGAACACGTTGATGGCATTTCTTAATTGCATTAAAAACATCATCCCACTCGCCCTCAATGTTGGTTCCGTAAGCATGAAGCATTGTTTTAAGTCTGGCATCTTTTAGAATTTTTTCACATTCTGCAATGTACTTAGAAACGGAAACACCAACTCCAATTGGAACAACGCAAAGATCGACTATAACTTTCATAATAACTCCTTTTGAATTAAAAATATTTATTTGCCGGTATTGATTGACAGATATAATTTTATTTATTTTCTCACTACATCATAAAAAAAAACATTTTAGGAGACAAGTTATGTATTCAGTAGAAATTAACTATCTCGCTGTTGTTGTATGTGGAATAGTTTCATTGGTAGTAGGAGCAATGTGGTATGGTCCGGTTTTCGGAAAACTCTGGATGAAACAATACAACTATACCGAAGAAGAACTGAGGAAAGATTTCAATCCGGCAAAAATTTATGGATTGGCAGTATTAGGTCATGTTATAATGGCTTTGGTTTTAGCATATCTTATTTCACTTACCAATGCATCAAGTGTTATGGATGGAATAAGAGTAAGTTTTTCAGCTTGGCTTGGCTTTATTGCTATGACAATGTTTGTTAATACATTGTTTGCCAGAAAATCTTATACATTATTTTTTATTGACAGCGGTTATCAGTTAGTTAATATGATCTTGTTTGGAATTATTTTGGTTTTGTGGAGATAAGAAAAATATTCTGTGGTACTCTGTGCTTTCTTTTTGCACCTCTGTGTAAGGGATTGGATTAATCCTACCACGGAGAACCACTGAGAATCAGCCACGGCGGAACGGAGTTACACGGAGGAAATTCTATTATTGATTTTAAATCAAACCAAAACTTTTCAATAATAAAATTCCAATTGTGATTGTAACTACAGAACCAAGAGTTGAAATTAGAACAATATTTCCTGCAAGCTTTGAGTTTGCGCCCATTGCTTCTGCCATTATGAAACTAACTATAGCAGTGGGACAAGCAAACAGAACAAACATTATTCCCAAATCCTTTCCTCTGTATCCGAAAAAGTAAGCACCAACAGTAAACACAAGCGGAACGACAACAAGCTTTATGAATGATGATGAAAATGCAAGATTAGATGCTTTCTTAATATTTTCAAGATTTAACGATCCGCCAATTCCAATTAGTGCAAGCGGAAGTGCAAGATCTGAGAGAAATGTTCCGGTGAGTGCGGCTAGTGGCGGCAGTTTTAATTTGAAATATGAAAATGGCAGAGCAAAAATCACAGCGAGTATAAGTGGGTTGAATAGAATTTCAATCATAGTTGACTTAATATTCATTTTCTTTTCTTTACGTTGCGGAACGGTTAATGCAATTACAGCAAGCACATTATAAAGCGGTAAGAGGAAAGCGAGAATAATGGTAGCTTCACCAAGTGCTTCTTTGCCCAAAAGATTGGATATGATTGCCAATCCGATTATTGCAAAATTTCCTCTGAAAGCCCCCTGAATAAAAGAACTTTTGTCTTTACCATTTTTTATAAACGGAATTGAAATAAACCAAATAAGAATAAACGATAATATTGTTGCAGAGTAAATGTAAATGATTTGGTCAATAGCCAGAGCTTTGGATAAATCCAGATCAATGATTTTTAAGAAGATGAATGCCGGAAGGGAAACGCTGAACACAAACTTTGATGTTACATCTACAAAGTTCTCGTTTATT
>JALHTS010000331.1 GCA_022865965.1 Ignavibacteriaceae bacterium | reverse complement strand
TCTTCCGTAACCTTCTGCAATATTTCTAGTAGCAGAATGTGATGCTCTTTTCATATTATCCACCAAATCATATTTCTCACAGGCAGGAAACTTATTTATAAGTACAGAAATATATTTTCTTACTTCCATACTTGCTTTCCAGCATTCAAGGTCTTCAAAGCTTTTTATTTGTTCTTTTTGTTCAACCAAGTTTAATCCGATTAACAGTTAACGATCAACTTTATTTAATTAATGCAAATTTTATAAGTTTTTCACCCACACCGGGTGCATCTATGTGAGCAAGATACACTCCATACGCTACGCTGAAACCATCTTTATTAAGCAGGTTCCAGTATTCTCTTCCGTTATCCACCCCAGAATCATGTTCTAGCTGATTTACAAGCTCACCACTTAGAGTGTAAATTCTTATTGTACACTTCATCGGAAGGTTTTCAAAATAGATTCTTCTTTCGCCACGGTTTTGTCCGGGCAGCTTATTAGCCGGTTCCAGAAAGCTTGCACCTACATATGGATTAGGCACGACATAAATATTATCGAGTCTGGATGCTGCTAATCTGTTATCTACATAACCAGATTTGGTTTCAAGAGTAAAAACATCATCTTCGGTATAAGGTCTATCCGTATAAAGTAACAGATAATCACCATCGGTTGGAATTGTTTGCACTGAGTCTTCAGATTTTGAAATCATCAAACTCCAGGAAATTGGTTCGCCTTGACCACCCGGTGATCCTGTTACGTAAAAGACAATTTCTTCACCGATTGTCCAGGCAGAATCATTAGTGGCAGCCACTTCCTGTAAGTTTGTAATTACTTCAATCGGTACGCCTGTAGTGACATCTTCTACTTTATACTTAACCGGAATATCAATGAAACCTTTACCTAGTACGAATTTTTTTGCTGTTGAAATCGGTTGATCGGAGAAACTTACAATATAATCTGCAGGTTGAGGAATAACGGTTCCAGCAGTTCTCAGGAATAGACGGAATGGAAGATTAATACGATCTGTATTCCATTTTGATTTTTCAGCATTGAATACAAGTTTAGGATAATCAAATACCTTAAGTTTAATTCCATCGAAAACCGGATTAGAATCTTCCAGACTGAAAGCCATGCTTTGATAAATTGAATAATTCTTATATGTAATATTGTATTCGCTGTTATTGGGTATCGAAGAACTGCCAGTTCTGGCAATTTTCCCTTTCTGAAAGTCAATGATATAATCAACATCTTTTTGATAAACTGCACCAATCATATCTGTTACAACAAGATTTTCATCATCGAGAATATATTGATTGGACAGTGTTGCGAATTTTGTATCAAATAAGTAGAAAGACTCCGTTTTAGTTTTTTCACCAAGTACAGAATAGTTCTTTTCGAGTGATATTGAATCTCGCAAATAAAGAGTATCACTAAATGTGAGAGTATATTTTTCATCAACGACATTTATATCATTTATAATCCGGAAATCAACTGTCCCATTAGCATAACCACCTACCTTATCTACAGCAAGAATGTTTGGGTTAATATATCCGGCAACTCTCGGTCCGGGAATAACTTTCACAGTATTAATATCATAGATTTCCGAACCTGTAATCGGATCAACAGAAATCTTTTTACCTGTTTCAGATGGTGGTATTCCAAGCGAGTCTCCATGGTCATACGCAACAACTGCATAATAGTAAGTCTGACCATTGATTACATTATTTGTATCCTTAAAGGAGTGAATCAGACCGGTATTATCACCAAGATAATAATGCAATCCTCTGCCCAAATATGGAACCGGATGGTATCCTTTCCATTCATTTAAAAGATCCCATTTAGCTTCAAAGCCATTTATATCTGTAAGCGGTTGATAAAGATAGGCTGCACCTCTACCGTCAGTAATGGTCAAAGCATCAGCAAAATCAGGCCGTGTACTTCTGTAAATCACATAACCTTCAAAGTCCTCACCTGTAATCGGGTCAATACTTTCTTCTGACTTTGTATTCCAGTAAAGAGTGACCTTTTTATCATCAGGCACTGCATAAACAGTTGGTTTTTCAGGTGGTTTAAAGAATCGATAATTTTTGTTATAAATATCCTGAACTGTTTCAGCGGTTACAAGTAAATCAGCTAATGTTTCACCAAAGAGAAACGCCATCGAGATTCGTTTTATTTCACCTTTTTTAAGTGAAATATAACCGGAGCCATAAACGAATACTATATCATTTTCATTTTCTATCTCGCCAAAGTTACCCGGAATACATCTGTTCCACACTGATTCATCATTTTTTACTGCATCAGTAGCCCAGATCCAGCTATTAAAACTAGTCAATCCTATCTGATCAGCTTCATCAAGATCCGTGTATTCAAAATTAGGCTCTCCGGGAGCCATTGGATCAGGTCTTCCATCAGGTAACCTTGTGCCGCGAGTAGGAACTCCATCACCTTCACCATTATCACCTGTGTTAGCAATACCATCAACACCTAAATCATCTTTTTCAATATTCCAATCTCCATCATTGTCAATTCCATCATCCTGAGCTTCATCAATCATTCCATCGCCATCATTATCAATTCCATCATTTGGATTACCGGGGCTTTCAAGAAACTTACAACCGAGAAATCCTAGAGGTCGATCAAGATCACCTGTCATATCAATATCCCAAAAATAGACCATACTGCGAGCATAAACCGGTACATTCTCAGAGCCCGACCCATAAGGTGGAATAAATAATCCGTTGTCATCTTTATTATCTTGCCCGCCCACATCAGGATCACCATAAATACCAAAGAAAACTGTGTCGAGATCTTTACCGCTCACGTTTGTAATTGTCCATACAAAAAAGATTGCATTTGCAGCAAGTGAGTTACTCCACTGGAATGCTCTACCATCAATTTGAACACCAAGTCCTTTTTTGGTTGTATCAGTATTAAATGGATAATAAGGAAATTCAAGATTGTACCTGTCATCCATAGCCCAATAAACTTCCACATCGGCGTTATTTTCACCAACAGTAAGATAACCGGGCCAAACATATTCACCTAAGGCTTCACTATACCAGTCTCGGGGCCAGCTATCAGGCTTTCCATCGCGGTCTGAATCCATAGCAGGATTTGATGCCATGAATTCCTGATCCGGATCAGCATATCCGGGAATTGGTTCCCACGTCCAGAAAAATTCTTTATTCTCAGGATCGATTTCCCGGTAGGCCTCATAATCATATAAACCATCTGATACAATATGGATTCTCTGAGATGAATCTAAAGCACTTGGAACAGAAGCACCAATTAACGGAGTAAATTGAAAGATATAAGCAGCATCTCGCCAGACTAAACCTAAAAGATCTCTCAAATTTGCTCCCGGAAATCCACCGCCGATACCGCCGTAATTCCAGATTTCAACGGTTATGCTATTGCCGTTCATCATATACCGTTTTCTGTCTTCAAAAGCACCTGTTTTAGATAATCTAATCGATGAATCATCGGTTAATGAATTCTTATCAACAGGAAAATCGATAGGACTGGTGCCAATGGGATAAGTGCTTAATTTATAATTTAAATAATCAATTACTGCCTGATGTTCACGTGCTCGTCTTTGTTCCACTGTTTCTTGTGCAACCAGCAATGATTGAGACATAAAACAGAACAGAAATAGTAATGAAAATATTTTCAAATAATTACTTTTCGACATTTTGTAACTCCATTTAAATTTCATTAAAACTCAAGAGTAAGTCCGAATCTAACTTCTCTGGGCGCACTGTAATAATTAGGACGAGTAAAATACTCGGTTGCTGTTTTTATACCGGGCACTTCTTTTGCAATTTCATTTGTTGCTTCTGCACCGCCCTGAGTTTCTTCTAACGTATATGTTGCTCTTCCGGTATCATTATAAACATATCTTTCATTTAAAGCATCAAATAAATTGAATACTTTAACAAACAGTGTCAGCAAAATGCTCTCGAAGTCAAATGATTTTTCCATTAACAAATCAACGTTTGTCTGCAAAGGTTTTCTTTCACTGTTTGGTTTAAGCAGAATTTTCTGTTCGAATAATGATGGAGAATAAGGAAGACCGGTTCCCATAGTACCGACCAATGTTACCATCCAATCCCTATCGCCGCCCAAAGTAACAACACCGTTTAATGTATGAGTTTGATCCCATGCAAGAGGAACAGGAAGTTTTTCACTTTGTCTTCCTGAAGAAAGATCTAAGAAGAAAGAGTTAGCATCTGTATCATTTCCTTCAGCAACCTGGAAGGTGTAGTCTATTGATGCACCTAACAGATCGCTCGGAAGTTTTCTTTTAGTAAGTGAAAAAGTTATACCCTTAATATTGCCATAATCTTTATTAACGTACTTCTGGTAAGTTACGCTGGTACTTACTCTTATCTGCTGTAATGCAAGTAAATCTCTAACATCTTTATAGAACCCTGTAACATTAAATGCAACAGATTCACTTAGCTGCTGCTGCAGTCCTAATTCATAACTGACAGTTTTTTCAGGATTAAGGTTGGCATTCCCGAATACGTCATTTGTCACCAATCCTATAAAGTAAGGATTTGCATATAAATAATTATACGGAGGCAGCTGGTAAAAATGACCATAAGAAAAGTGTATAATGCCCTGATCGGTAATCGGGAAAGAAATTCCTAATCTCGGACTAATAGTAATTTTTGGTTCAGCATTTTCAAAATTATCGTTGGGGACATTAATATCTGGAGCATATATAAATCTGGAATCGAAATAATCGTAACGAAGGCCAGCATTTATAATCATAGTTGTAAATTCCATCTTATCCTGCAGATAAGCTGAGAATTGTCTCGGAGATCTAGAGTATAAATCGTTAGTCGGAGAGCCCGGCGGTTGAATTGTCGGTTCTTTGAAGTTAGTCGTATCACGAAGAACATAAAAGTTTTGGAAATCCATCTCATCCCATTTATACTTGATTCCAAACTTAACATCGTGCTCTTTAGTAACCTGACTTGTGATATCAAATCTTACTTCACCGGTACCGGATCTCTGATAATAATGGTCATTAAGCGTTCCACCTGAATTAAAAGTATATGTAGAGACCCTGTTATCCTTATGTGAAGGCTGGTATCTTGAGTCAGCAAATAGTGTTGGAACCCAAATGCTATCGTCATCATAATATCCCAATTGCATATTTGGATTAAAAGAGACCTCGTTGCCTGCTGCATCTAATAATGGGAATAAATATCTTTTATAGTCGTAAAGACTATATGACCCCTTAACAGAATAAAAAGTAGAGTTACTGATAGCATGTCTAACTTCCAGAGAATTAATTAGACCCCATTCATATCTGTGGTAATTTGCATCCGGAACATATTTATAATTATGGTTATAGGTTTGAAATTCCGTTTGAGAGTATACTAAATCGTAATTTACTTTTAATGTAGTTAATGGTTTAAAAGTAAATTTAGCAGTTGCGTTGATATCTTCACTCGGATTCATCGAAACAATTTTATTATCACCTGTCTGTGCCAGATATATTATGCTCGGATCATTCATATCTCTTGCAACAGAATCATAAATTGTGTGTTGTCTCTGTCCGTATAAATAACCTTTATCGTAATTATATCTTCCGGAAAAGAAAAAGGTAATATCATTATTTGTTAAAGGAATTGGCCCACCAAATGTTCCTTCAACAACCTGATTATTTCTTAGATCAATATCACCTATGTTTAAGAAAATATCTTTATTACTGCTAAAATAATCTCCTGTATAGTAGGAAATGGAGCCTTTGTATTGACTGCCACCTTCTTTAGTAACCGTGTTAACAATACCGCTAAGAGCATTACCGTATTCAGCATTGAATGTTCCGCTTACAACAGATAACTCTTTGATAGCATTGGGAGCAATTTGAACTGTTCTGCCAAAGTCAAAGGGATTTACAGCCGAAACTCCGTTTACATTATAAGAAATTTCAGTAGAACGCCCGCCTCGGATGTGAAGTTCGCCGCCTGAACCTTTTGTAATACCTGCCTGGAGTGACAAAAGCTGGTCTATGCTTTCAACAGGGAGAGCAGCAATTTGTGAATTATCAATTACTGTATGTGAAGAAGTAAGATCTTTTCTTACCAATGGTCTCACTGCTTCAACAACAATAGTTTCCAGCCCGATTGCTTCAACTGGAAGCTCAACATCAATTCGGGTTGTAAAGTCAGTGTTAACTCTTACATTGGTAACAATTTTTCTCTGATACCCGACACCCGAGAAAACCAAATTGTAAACTCCGGGATCAACATTGTTTATTACGTAAGAACCGTCAAGGTCTGTAGCAGCACCAGTAGAAGTTCCTTCGACAAGAATGTTAATGCCTATTAGGGCTTCCCTTGTATCGGGATCGGTTACTCTTCCGGCAATTTTGCCGGTTTGTGCATACAGTATAGTAGTGAATAAAATAGAAAAGACAGAATAAAGAAAAATTAGTTTAAGTAGATTTTTTTTCATCGCGACCTCAAATGGCAATTTGTTTTAAATGAAGCATATCTTAATTATGCCCGATTAGGTCAAAAGACTTACGTCCAAAGGAATTTCTCACTTAGTGATTCACCCTGAACAATGTAAAAAATTTTTAAAAAGATAAGGGTTGTCCGAACCTTATTAAAATCACAGAGTTAGTCTCGTTAGGCTGATTCTGTCAACCTGAACTGGTTTCAGGTTCTAAATTTTCATCAAAAGCAAAACATAAGATTCCGAAACAAGTTCG
>JALHTS010000330.1 GCA_022865965.1 Ignavibacteriaceae bacterium | reverse complement strand
TCACTAAGAACTTCGATTACAACCTTGATTTAAATATTGAGGACTTAAGAAAAAATTATCGATTTAATGAAAGCTGCCAGGGCACTGTACCGCAAGCAATATTTACTTTTTTGATTTCTGATAATTTTGAAGACTCTATTAGAAAAGCAATTTACATTGGCGGTGATAGCGACACATTAGCTTGTATCAATGGATCAATTGCAGAAGCATTTTATGGTGGAGTACCTAAAGAAGTAAAAGATGAAGTTTATAAAAGATTGGATGATAGAACCTCTATTATTGTAAGTAATTTTGTAAAGAAATATATGAATAAATAAATGTCTGCACTTGAACGTGCAATCTCAATCGCAGTCTCAGCACACCAAGGACAAGTTGATAAAGCTGTAAACCATATATTCTGCAACCACCAAGACTTATATTTAAGATGAAGTCAGAGCTATGAACTTGATTGATAATCTAAGAGAACCAATGAATGGTTTTACCCATTTTATTGGAATAATACTATCTGCTATAGGGACAATCTTACTGATAAATTTGACCTTACATCCTTATAAACCATACCATCTTATTTCATTTACCATCTTTGGTTTTGGAATGATTCTTCTTTACTCCACAAGCACTCTTTATCATTGGTTAAAGTTGTCCGAAGCTGGTGTTAAGAAAATGAGAAAAGCTGATCATATTATGATTTTTATTTATATAGCAGCTACTTATACACCTGTTTGTATGGTAGCATTGCGTGAAACTCTTGGATGGGGTCTTCTGGCAGTAATATGGTGTGTTGCTTTAGGCGGAATAATGATTAAAATATTTTGGATGAGTGCCCCACGATGGATGTCAACAATTATTTATATACTTATGGGTTGGTTAGCGGTCATTGTCATTTATCCCCTAATAAATGTTTTGCAATTAGAAGCATTAACATGGCTATTTATGGGAGGGTTATTCTATACTATTGGTGCCGTTATTTATGCGCTTAAAAAACCTGATCCTTATCCTGGTTTATTAGGTTTCCATGAAATATTTCATTTGTTTGTTATGTTCGGCAGCTTCTCACACTTTTGGCTTATGTACAGATACATAATCATTCTTAATTAATGAAGCTTGCCAATCTTGAAGATAATCTTGATATAAAAAGAATTGATAATCCAAAGTTTAAAGATTATGCACACATAGCAGAGTATTTAAAATATTATTATGAACTAAAGGAACTTGCTTGATAAATATGAGTGACCGTGAGTGGTGGGGGTATTATTACTCTACTTAATTATCTCTTCGATCTTTCTTATAGTCAGCGGTGCACTTCCTTCATAATGATTATTAACATTAACATAAGTATCAACTTTCTTATTCTTTAAGTAATAAATAATCTCAGCAATTTTATCAAGCTCATCATCTTTAGGTTCTACAATCTGATTCCAGATACTTCCTGTTTTCTTTTCAATGCCTGATCTATCAGGTCCGTGTAACCTTATAACGGCAGTTGATTTAATTTGATCTTTGAATTCATTAAAAACATTCCAGCTCGGCGGCATATAATATCCTTGCAGGAATACCATCGCCAGTTTATTTCTTTCTAGAAAATCAAAGAATGGTTTTTTAAGAAAGTTTGGATTACGGATTTCTACTCCGTAAGTAAATTTCTTATCAATAGACTCAATGAATGATTCAAATCGATGGAAAATAAAAAGAAGTCCAAGTCTGATATTGTGTTTCTTAAACTATATGCGAAAC
>JALHTS010000329.1 GCA_022865965.1 Ignavibacteriaceae bacterium | reverse complement strand
TTTCAACAGGAGTGCCAGGTGTATAAACGAAAACCTTCCCTTTTTCAGTACCGAAAACAATCTGACTATCTCCTGTTAAAGTTTTGAGAACAACAGGGGATGTCGAAATAATTTCTCCGGGTCTGATAAATATTGTACTTGCTCCATTCTGCACAATCACATAGAGGAGTGAATCAACAGGCTGAATTAAATAATCAATATTATAAATCAATGCCATTGCTGGTTTATGATCGGTAATCAAATTGTAAACGTTTTTTAAATTGCCGTCAACATCAAAAATTATTAAAGAAGAATCAGTCCTAAGCACGAATTGCGAATAAATTAATAGAGAGGAAAGGCCCCCCTTTTCCAAATAATTCAGATCTTTAATTCTGGAATTAGTTTCAAGGGTAGTTGTAAATAATGGTTTAATAATTGAATCACCATAAGTGATTTTGAAACTCATTCTATTTTCAATATCTGAAAAATCTGAAATGGTTATAAGACTATTTGCACCAGTATTAGTTAATGTATTTGGTCGTGTATCTTTAGCGAATCTGTTTTCATAAAGCACTGCAGGATTTGATTGATACCATAAATCTTCCTGCGTTCCCTCTCCAATTACTTCATCACCGAATATTGTATAAAACGTTTCACCAATATCAGGAATTCCATCAGCTTCTTTAAGATTTACACCGCGCCTGTTTTTATCATTGTTTATTGTGTTAGAAGCAAAATTTTCATCGATAACATTTTCATCAATATGCCAGATTAGAATACCGCTTCCGGGCATTGCCCAATCAAATTCGTCAACATCAATAATAACTCCTGCTAATTCATCGGTATCAAAACTTCTGTAACCGGTTGTATCACTGACAAAAGTTTTGGTATAAACAACATCACCTATTTTATAATGAACAGTTGAACCATCTTTATTAGCATCACGGTTTCTGTTTTCAATAAGATAATATTCTGAGGAATTTAAAGGTACTTTAAGAATAACTGTATCACTTAATGAAGCAGCCAATTTTGTTACAAGTGAAATATCATAATCGCCGGGAGTAATTGAAACCGGTTCTGCCCAGCCAAGATAAATTTTTTCCCAGGCAGAAGGTTCAGGAGGATAAGTTCCGTTATAAGCAAAAATAGATTGCCCATCCATCAAACCGAATCTGCCAATTGCGCTCAAGCCTGTTTCCGTATTGAACAGATCAGGTAGTCCGAGATGACTTGCAACACTTGCTACAAGCAATCCGTTAATTGTAATTTCAAAAAGAAAAGTTCCGGTTAATGTTGATAATTCCCTGCTCTCAGTTTCAGGCATTATCATAGTGTTTGTTATTTTGAATTGTCCATCTACCGGGAATCCATCAAAGCCAGCACCGAAGATATTTATTAAAGTTTTTTCACTTAAGTAAACTGAAGGAAGGTCTTTTTCGTTTCCCAAACTGCCGGGCAAAGTAATATCTCTTCCTACTCCTGCGTGAAAGATTACAAATAAGTTATAATCTGAAAAATTAAAACTTGGATACATATCGGAAGCAATCGTCCAAACTTCGGAGGCAAAATTTCCGAGTGGAGTAAAATCATCTGAATTGTTTTCAGGAGAATAATTTCTCATTGTTTGAGAAACTGAGAAAGTATCAGGTAAGACAGTATATTCGAAGACAACATTATCATTTGAATTTCTATGAAAATAATTTTTTACAAATTCAAGATGATCTTCAAAATATTTCTGATCATGTGGAAGTGGATCTAAAATTGTACTGCCATAATCACTGGAATAAATCGAACCAAACTTTCCAATACCAAAGGTAGCCGCATCTTTATCTTCCTGAAAGTTTACCATTACAGCAAGAATTTTTACAGTATCATTTAATAATGCAGAAGTTTTTT
>JALHTS010000328.1 GCA_022865965.1 Ignavibacteriaceae bacterium | reverse complement strand
TGGTGAAACAGCAAAAGGAAACAGACCAAGCTTTATTGAAGCTGCCAGACCGGAAGAAGCAATTCCATTATACGAAAAGTTTATTGCTAGATTGAAAATGAATTTAGGTGAAAGTAAAATTAAATCTGGTATTTTCGGTGCGATGATGACTGTAAAAATATTGAATGACGGACCAGTAACTGTTTTAGTTGAATCAAAATGAATGGTGATACTTGAATCCCGTTTTAATGATATTTATAGATGGAGTTGGGATTGGTGAAAAGGATGCTGATAAAAATCCGTTTGTAAAATTCGGATTCAAAACATTTGAAAATTTCTTCGGCGCAATCCCTCATAAAAATAATTCTATATTAAAAAATCATCCGTATTATCTTTTTCCTGTCGATCCGGTTATGGGAGTTGAAGGATTACCACAAAGCGGAACAGGGCAGGTTTCAATTTTTTGCGGGATAAATGCACAAAAGTTTGTCGGTAAACATTTCGGACCATTTCCTTATTCAACGACAATTCCAATTATTGAAAAGCAAAACATTCTTAAGCACTTCAAAAAAAATGGCAAAAAAGTTTTTTTTGCTAATGCATATCCACAAATATTTTTTGATTATCTGAATTCAGGTAAAAAAAGATTAAGTGTTACTTCTTTGAGCTGCAGACTTTCAGATATTCGATTGAACAACGCTACAGATGTGCGAGAGGGAAGAGCATTAACTGCAGAGATGACAAATTCAAGATGGAATAAAAAACTGAAGTATAATCTGAAAGTCATTTCACCAAAGACTGCGGCAAGAAGACTTTTGCGAATAACAAGTAGAAATGATTTTACTTTGTATGAGTTTTTTCTGACAGATCATCTTGGTCACGGAAGAATTCAGGATGAATTTGATGACATTTATAAAAATTTAGATGAATTTTTGTTTACCATTCTTTCAGAAATAGATTTGGAAAATCTTACTCTTATAATTTGTTCAGATCACGGAAACTTTGAAGATATCTCTGTTAAAAAACATACGACGAATCCTGCATTAACAATCACCACCGGGAAATATGCGAAGCAACTATTTGAAAACATAAGTAACCTGAGTGATATAAAACCTTCAATAGTTAAGTATTGCAAATGAATAATTATCCGGTAATTAAATATGCAATACTGTTTGTTATTGGTATTCTAATTGCGCCATTGATTAATATTAACTGGATTATTTTTCTAAGTTTTATTCTTTCTGCTTGTCTGTGTTTACTTATTTCAGTTTTATTCTTGAAGGATAAAGCAACACTTTTAAAATCAACGATTGCATACATACTGATTATCATTTCCTCAGCTTACATTACTCAAATCAGAACTGATCCGTTTGATTCTGCATTAATAAAGTTCTACAAAGAAAAAGATGTTATCGTATATGGTAAAGTAGAATCTGTTGAATTGAAACGAGAATACGAAATTGTTTTTACGCTTATTACGGATTCAATAATAATCAAAAATAATAACTATCAGCGACAGGAAAAACTTCTATGTAAATTCAGGGGAGATACTTTAGATAGAGATATATTGTATGAAAATATTATGCCCGGAAATTTTGTTTACGTTGAAGGAATATTTCTTAAAGGAAGAGAAAGGAGAAATCCGGGTGAATTTGATTATAATAATTATCTTAACAGTAAAGGAATTCCCGGCATTATTGTTTGCTATGAAGGCGATAGCCTGAATATTCTTAAGAGTGAGCAACATTTTATCAGTTCACTGATATTTTCTGCAAGAAAGGTAATTGATAAGAGAATTCACGAACTGTTTGAACCGGAAACTGCAGGACTTCTAAGAGGTTTATTACTCGCAGATAGAAGTGAAATAGATTTTGAATTAAAAACTAAGTTTATAAATTCAGGTGTAATTCACGTACTTGCGGTATCAGGTTTACACGTCGGATACATACTTTTAATATTTATTTTTCTTTTTGGAAGATTTAATATCTATCTCAGAACGATTCTCATCTCACTTGGTTTAGTAGCATTTATGTTGATTACAGGCGTTCCGCCATCAGTATTTCGCGCTACTGTAATGGCGTTAATAATACTTTTATCATTTATATCAAACCGAAGCACAAATCTTATAAACTCAATTTCACTTGCAGCCATCATAATATTGTTAGTTGATCCGGCAGAAATATATAATCCCGGATTTCAGTTATCATTTTCTGCGGTATTATCCATTGGAATAATTTATCCGATTATAGAAAAGCAGATTAATTATCTCAAGATATCAAACAGATTTATTCGAGGCGTAATATTATTTATTGGCGTATCACTAAGTGCACAAATCGGAACGTTGCCATTTACTTTAGCATACTTTGGTAAGCTATCAGTAATTGCTTTGTTAGCAAATCTAATTGTAATTCCTGCTATAGGAATTGTTATAGCACTTGCATTCACCTCCTTATTTGTAAGCGTAATATCTTTTACAGTTGCATCATATTTTGTCGTGATGAACGATCTTGTAACATCATTTTTATTTTCAATTATAGCCTTTACTGGAAATCTCGACTATTCATTTATCTGGATACATGACTATTCACTTATTGATGCAGTAATCTTTTATATAATAATTGCATTAGCAGTATTTATTATTAAAAACTCAATCCAGTGGAAAGCGAAACTTCTTGTAACAATATTGGCTCTTGTAAATGTAATCTATTTATCATCTATTGATGATATTGAGCTTCTGCC
>JALHTS010000327.1 GCA_022865965.1 Ignavibacteriaceae bacterium | reverse complement strand
GTAAACTCAAAGCACCAAAAGTTTTTTCTATTTTCAATTTTATCAATTTTCGGAGTACTCATACTTGGTATAATTGGTTTTGTTTTTTACCAGACTGTTCTTTCAAGTTCTTCTGATCTTCAACTTGTTCAAACCGTTGATTCATTAGGAACCAACATTGCGGATCTCATTACCTCAATACTGAGCAAAATGAATATCTCTATTATTGGTTCTGTACTATCGTTTATTATATTTATCTCAGTTTACTTTTGGTTTGAATATCAAAAAAAAGCAGGAAGCCAGCTTTTAGCATAATTTACTTTTCATCATACTGACCATAATTTGCTCTGTATTTGTATATTTCGGCAGCAAATAAGAGTAATATGATAAACAATAAAGTAAAAGTAGGATATGTGGCAATTATTGGTTTGCCAAATGCAGGTAAATCAACTTTGATGAATGCTTTGCTTGGACAAAAACTTGCGATTACAAATCAAAAACCACAAACAACACGCAAACGAATTCTTGGAATACTGTCAGAAGAAAATTATCAGGTAATTTTTCTTGATACACCGGGGATATTAAATCCATCTTATCTCCTTCAGGAAAAAATGATAGAAGATGTTGAACTTTCCGTTAGAGATGCAGATGTGTTTGTAATTATCATTGATGTCAGTGACGAGAAGGAAATTAAAAAAGCATTGATGAATGATTTTCTCAAAGAAATTTATGAGAATAAAAATCATCCTAAATTACTCGTGCTTAATAAAGTTGATCTCCTCAATCAGGATAAAGTAAATGATCTAATCGGAAAATTTGAAGAAATGCGGAAATTCAATTCCGTTATCCCGATTTCTGCATCATTAGACTTTAATATACAAAGAGTTCTATCTGAAATAATTGATCATCTTCCGGAAGGAGAAAAATTTTATCCTGATGATATCATTGCAGAAGCAGATGAAAGATTTTTTGTTTCTGAAATTATCCGTGAAAAAATACTTGAACTTTATGAAGATGAAATTCCATACAGCTGTGAAGTTTTAATTGTAGAATTTAAAGAGCGTGAAAATGCTAAAGATTTTATCGGTGCTGAAATATTTGTTGAAAAGGAGACTCAGAAGCCGATCATTATTGGAAATCAAGGAAGAGCCATTAAAAAGCTTGGTGAAAAATCCAGAGCAGCAATTGAAAAATTTTTACAGCGAGAAGTTTATCTTGAGCTTCGTGTAAAAGTGAGAGACAAATGGAGATCAAACGAAAGAATGTTAAAATCATTTGGCTATGGAAGAGGGAAGGATAAAAAGTAAGAGCGGGATCAAGAAAAAATGAAAAAGTATGTTGGTGAAGGCGCTCTTCTTCTTAACACAATTATTTGGGGGGCAACATTTGCTCTGATAAAGGGAGCACTTGATGATTCTTCCCCAATGATGTTTGTTGCACTTCGATTTGGTTTAGCTGCTTTAATAATGTTCCCTTTTGTTTATAAAAAAATCTTTGCTGTCAATAAACAAACACTAATTGCCGGCTCAATACTCGGATTGTTTTTCTTTTTCGGGTTTGCTACACAAACAATCGGACTTAACTACACAACTGCAACTAAATCAGGTTTAATAACCGGCACATTTGTTGTTATAATTCCTATCCTTCAGCTTATTATTGAACGAAGAAAACCAAGATGGTTTAATATTGTAAGTATTCTTTTAGTGTTGATTGGATTGATTTTATTATCAAGTAAAGGTGAACACTTTTTCGATTTGCTTGATGAACTCGGCAGCGATTTTAATATCGGAGATTTTCTTACTCTTCTTTGTGCAATTCTTTTTGCATTCCAGGTTGTGTATGTGGATATGTTCACAAAAAAATATGACTATTTGCCAATGGTATTTATGCAGTTATTCATAACAGGTTTAGGTGGGCTATTATTTGCCCAGATATTTTCTGCATTCAATCTTGAAACTGTTAGACTTGCATTCAGTTCAAATTTAATATTTGCAGTTTTATACACATCAGTTTTTGCTTCCATACTTGCAACTGTAATTCAGTTGAAATACCAGAAAGTTGTTACTCCAACAAAAGCTGGAATAATATATTCCTTCGAACCGATTATGGCCGCACTGTTTGCTTACTTTTTACTAAGTGAAAAAATATCTAATTTTGGTCTGCTTGGAGGTCTATTTATCTTCATTGGGTTGCTATTCTCAGAAGTTTTAGAAAAGAAGAATGGAAAATCTTAAGCGCGCAAAAATAATAGTAAACGGTTTGGTACAGGGTGTTGGATTCAGATATTTTGTTATTCGTCACGCTCAAAGACTTGGATTGAAAGGTTATACAGAAAATTTATACACAGGTGAAGTTCTTACTGAAGTTGAAGGTGATACAGGATTGATACAAGAACTGATCAAAGAAATTAAGATTGGTCCTTCATACGCACACGTTAAAAATTGTGTTGTCGAGTGGAGTGAATGTAAAAATGAGTTTAATAGTTTCGAGGTTAGATAATAATTAAAGTCTCTGCGAGCTTTGCGTGAACCTTTTTTCCCCGCAAAGACCGCGAAGAAGAAAGATTTATTTAAACTAAATTATGAAATATAGAACCGGACTTGGATTTGACGTTCATGCTTTTAAAGAAGGCAGGAAATTATTTTTAGGTGGAATAGAAATTCCATTTGAGAAAGGTCTTGCCGGACATTCAGATGCTGATGTTCTTCTTCACGCAATTTGCGATGCAATGTTAGGTGCACTTGCGCTTGGCGATATAGGAGAACATTTTCCTGATACTGATGATAATTTTAAAGATGCAGACAGTAAATTATTGTTAAAGAAAGTCCACGAATTAATTGTCTCTAAAGGATTTGAAATCGGAAACATTGATTGTGTCCTGACTTTAGAAAAACCCAAAATATTAACATATGTAGAGCAAATGCGAAAAACCATAAGTGAGATACTTCAATGCAATGTGGATCAAATTTCTATAAAAGCAACGACTACTGAAAAATTAGGTTTTGTTGGAAGAGGTGATGGTGCCGCTTCATTTGCAACCGTTTTACTCTTAAGCAGGTCTTAAATGCTCGAAGAAATTTTAGCAGATGTTTCTACACTTACTCCTTTCTGGATTTATATTTCACTC
Source organism: Ignavibacteriaceae bacterium (assembly GCA_022865965.1). Lineage (GTDB taxonomy): Bacteria > Bacteroidota > Ignavibacteria > Ignavibacteriales > Ignavibacteriaceae > JAGXRK01. Next base: position 1,602 of record JALHTS010000327.1, on the reverse strand, counting down.
TTTTTCTTTGCTTACATAGAAAATCTTTTCCCACCCTCACCGAGCGATTTAGCTGTTGTTATCGGCGGTTCTTTAATAGGAGCTGACACAATTTATTTTATCCCGACTATTATAAGTGTAACTGCCGGAAGCTTAACCGGATTTATGACTGCATTTCTAATTGGCAAAGGTATTGACAAACGATTGCTGCACTCCGGTAAAATTAAATTTATTAATATTGAAGCTGTTGAAAAAGCAGAAGCTTCATTCAGGAAGTATGGTTATTTCTTGATTATTGCTAACAGGTTTTTACCAGGTACAAGAGCTGTAATTTCATTCTTTGCAGGAATAAGCAATCTCGATACAAAGAAAACTGCCACTCTTGGCGGAGCAAGTGCATTTGTCTGGAATTTGATTCTGCTGATTTTAGGAATCGTGTTTGCACATAATATCGAATTGATTGATTCTTATTTGAAATCTTACAGCAAGATTGTAATTGTAGTTACAGTTGCGATTGTTATTCTTCTGATAATTAAATCGGTTTATAATAAATTGAAGAAAAAATAAATTGTTTTTCAAAAAAAATAAAATAGCACTTTCGGTTGAGGAAAAACGAGAGAAAAAAAACGACAGACTACTGATTATTCTTTCGGGAATTTTAATTGGAATTTCTTTTACTCCTTTTCCGATGCCATTTCCACTTTTCCTTTTTTTTGCATTCATCCCATACTTTTTTGTGTTAGAAAAGCGAAATACTTTATTGCAAATCAATCGGGGTAATTATTTGCTCGTTTTAATACTAAGTATTACTACAATTTATTGGGTCGGAAGCTGGCAAAGTAAAGCCGATCCCTTCTTGATGATGGGCGGAGGAGTGTTAATATTTTTCTATCCTGTGGTTTTTCTTATACCATCGACTTTGTTTTATTTCTCATCAAAAATTTTCAAACGTGAAATTATACTTTGGCTATTTCCTCTTTTCTGGGTTACAGGTGAATATCTTCTTACTCTAACTGATTTGAAATTTCCCTGGCTAACACTTGGACAAGGATTAGCTAAGTTCACCGCTTTCATTCAGATTGCTGATATTATTGGTGCGTTTGGATTATCGCTGGTTGTGTTATACATAAATATTATGCTTTATAAAGTTGCTCATAAATTTTCTTTTGGTTCAAAGAAATTTGCCATACAACTATCAATTGCACTATTACTATTTTTAATTCCGGTTATCTATGGCGGAATTAAATTGAATTCTTATGAAGAGTCAGAAAACAAAATACGTGTTGGAATTATTCAGCCGAACATTGATCCATGGGACAAATGGGAAGTCGGCGGTTTGAACGAACTGGTTGATCTTTATTTTGATTTATCACAAAAATGTATTGATGATGGAGCTGAATTAATTATCTGGCCTGAAACAGCTCTGCCTGTTTATTTATTATCTGGTTCTTACCCAAATACTCTTGATACCATTTATTCATTCCTGAAAAAAAATAATGTTCACTTAATGACAGGTATGCCTGATATACGATTTTATTTTAATCAAGATGAAGCACCGCAGAATTCAAAGTATAGTGAAGTCGGTGATTACTATTACACAACTTATAACTCCATCTTACTTTT
>JALHTS010000326.1 GCA_022865965.1 Ignavibacteriaceae bacterium | reverse complement strand
TGGCGGAGCTATTATACCGTTGATCATTGGAGGATTGGCTGATATTGTTGGGTTGCGTTACGGGATGATGTTCTTATATGTATCCTTAGCTTACATTTTAAGTATCGGATTCTGGGCAAAACCAATTATTACGAATAAAACGATATTCGAAAAAAAGAATACTTAACACAAAAATATAAATGTGCAAAACCCGGAGAAATTGAATGCTCGATAAAACTATTATTGGTGTCGATATGGGTGGGACTAACATTGGTTTAGGCAGGGTAGAAAAAAATCAAATTGATAAATTCAAGTCCTTTGATATTTCAGCTCAAGGCACTAAAGAAAAAATACTGGAAGAAATTATTAATGCAATTTATAGTGTCTTTGACGGGCCTGTTGCAGGAATTGGAATCGGTGTTCCCAGCCTTGTAGATGTTAATAAAGGAATTGTTTACAATGTGCAAAATATTCCTTCGTGGGATGAAGTATACTTAAAGGATATTCTGGAAGAACAGTTTGGTATTCCGGTTTATGTAAACAACGATGCAAACTGTTTTACAGTGGGCGAAAAATATTTTGGCACAGGAAAGCGCTTCAGTAACATCGTAGGAATAACGGTGGGAACAGGTCTGGGTGCCGGAATAATTATTAACAATCGGCTATATTCTGGTGTGAATTGTGGTGCTGGTGAGTTTGGTTCTATTTCGTACAAAGATAAAATATTTGAATTTTATTGCAGCGGTCAATTTTTCGAGAATGTACATGGCACTAAAGGGCATATTCTATTTGAAAAAGCTAAAAATAATGATAGTAACGCTTTGGATATCTTTGGAGAATTTGGATATCACTTAGGGAAAGCAATTCAAACAATTCTTTTTTCTGTTGACCCTGAAGCAATCATCCTTGGAGGATCAGTAAGTAGAGCATTTCCTTACTTCAGCGACGCGATGTGGGCAAGTGTTAATAAGTTTCCATACAAACATTCGCTAAAAAATCTGGTTATTGAGGTGACTACTCAACCCCATATCTCCATTTTAGGTGCGGCTGCTCTTTATTATGAATTCAACAGGATCAATTGAGTGAGATTATGGTTAAAAATTTAACACATACACTATGTTAGTCGAAATTATTAGTAAAAAGTTTTATGTTTTTTGTTTAAGACTACGTCTCAGATACAACTACTTACCTATCAAATACAAGTATAATTATGCTCTCAATAACTGATAAGTGGATATGGGATTTCTGGTTTGCCCGAGATGGAGACGAATATCATATATTCTATCTACAGGCACCCAGCAGCCTTAAACTTGAGCAAAGACGTCATCATAAAGCAACAATCGGTCATGCAGTTTCAAAAAACTATGTGGATTGGAACATTTTACCTGATGCATTAACTCCAGGTATGATTGGGATGTGGGATGATTTAGCAACCTGGACAGGAAGTATAATCAGGCATAATAATCTATGGTACATGTTTTACACGGGGGCGAATCGAGCTGAAAAGGGATTAATTCAGAGAATCGGAGTTGCAACATCAGAGGATTTAATAATTTGGAAGAAGCATGAAAGAAATCCAATTATTGTAGCGGATGAAAAATATTATGAATTACTAAATCTTAATAGCTGGCATGATCAAGCCTGGAGGGATCCCTGGGTGTATAATTATCAAGAAACATTTTACGCATTTATTACAGCAAGAGTTAATTATGGTTCCCCTGATGCTAGAGGAGTTATTGCGTGTGCGAAGTCTGAAGATCTGATTAACTGGAGTGTGTTGCCACCAGTAACTGAACCGGGGGAATTTGGTCAAATGGAAATCCCACAACTGATTAACATTAATAATAAATACTATTTGCTTTTTAGTACATGGGCTGAGAATCACTCGGCACAAAGACTAAAGCGAACAAAAATAGAAGCTGTCACCGGTACTCATTATCTTGTTTCAGATAACCCTCTTGGTCCATATAAATTTATAACCGATCGGTTTCTTCAGGGTGATCAATTTGGATCATTATACAGTGGAAAAATCATTCAGGATAAAAAAGGCGAATGGAAAATGATGGCGTGTAATAATCTTTCGGAAGAGGGTAGATTTATTGGCTCGATTACAAATCCATTTAATATTCAACTTAAGAACAATAAACTTAATGACTAGTAACAAATGCAAACCTTCTCTAGTTAAAAAGGTGGTAGGGTCCCATAGGCCCCGATCAAAAACCAGATAAAGCTCGCATAAACTTCGCATAAGGATTTTTTGATTTCTGGTTGCAAAAAGAGTTTATAAAATTTTTTTTGGTAAAAATATTTTCAAGCTAAAGAGAGCCAATGGCTCTCCCTCAAATAAAAAACCCCCGCCTAGTTATTTAGCAGGGGTTGGGGAAAATCACACTTACCGGTTAAATTTTAGTCCATTATAACCTAATGAGTACGCTTGCCAGCTCGAATATCTTTACAAGCGTTGCAAAGCTTTCTTCCACTTGTTCCTTTCTTCCTTTTCTTAACACCTTTTCCTGATGAACACGAACCATAAATGTGATAGACTTTACTATCTGCCGAATGAAATGGTGATATTTGT
>JALHTS010000325.1 GCA_022865965.1 Ignavibacteriaceae bacterium | reverse complement strand
TTGGGTGAAAAAAGAGTTTTTGTAAAAAGGGAAGTCCCTTCTCCGTATTTGATGATTACGTATCACGTTCCCGAAACGGGGAATGCCGATTATTATGCGCTCGATCTTTTAAGTTCAATTTTATCCAGGGGAAGATCATCAAGGCTTTACAGTTCACTAATTGAAGACAAACAACTTGCCCTGCAGGTAGATACATATTTCGGAGAAGCCTTTGACCCGACACTTTTTTATTTCTATGGAATCTGCAACGATGATGTTCCTGCGTCAGAACTTGAGAAGGCGATTATTGATGAAGTTGATAAAATAATTAACGAAGGAATAAATGAGGGCGAGCTGCAAAAAGTAAAAAATCAAAAGCTGATGGAATTCTACAGAACAATGGAAACAATAAACGGAATGTCTAATACCGTCGGCACTTATGAATTATTTTTTGGTGATTATAAAAAACTCTTCACCGCACCGGATGATTATAAAAAAGTAACAGCCGATGATATTAAAAACGTAGCAGCAAAATATTTTACAAAACAGAACAGAACAGTTGGCATTCTGAATACGGAGGAAGAGAAATGAAAAAAGCAATTATATTCCTTGTGGTTTTAAGTTCGTCGGTTTTTTCTCAATTCAGATTACCGGAATACCAGGCCTTTACATTAGAAAATAACCTGACCGTTTATTTAATGGAAAAGAAAGACGTTCCGCTTATATCTTTCTCTGCAGTTTTTGACGGAGGCGCAGTTAAAGATGGTTCACTTTCTGGAATAGCTTCATTCACTGCCGATGCTTTAAGATTCGGAACAGAGAACTATACTAAAGCACAAATAGACTCTGTCTTTAACTTTTACGGCAGCAACTTAAATTCATATGCAACTCTTGATTTCTCCGGAATAGGCACTACAATAATAAAGGAAAATTTTGAAGTGCTTCTCAGTGTTATTAATGAAGTGATACAAAGCCCAACTTTCCCGAACGAAGAAATAGAAAAAAGAAAACAAAGATGGATTGCAGAATTAGATCAGGCAAAAGAAAGTCCGCGCTCTGTAATTGGCAGTTACTTTAACAAACACATTTTTGGAGAAGCGCCGTATGGTAATCCTGTTAACGGAACAAAAGCAGGAATCGGTGGAATTACTTTAGAAAAAGTAAAAGAATTCTATAATGCAAACTACAGACCTGAAAGTTCTGCAATTTCTATTGTTGGTGATTTTAATACATCCGAAATGAAAGAGTTAATTAAAAAATATTTCGGCGGATGGAAAAACGAATCATCCAAAATGATAATGGACATAAGAATGGCGAACACTCCTTTTGAAAGTCCCGCTGTTTATCTGGTTAACAAAGACAACTCATTCGAAACAACTTTTCTTATTGGCGGTTATGGAACTAAAATGGACAACGATGATCAAACCCAGATTGATGTTATCAACACAATTCTTGGCGGCAGATTTACTTCCTGGCTGAATGATGAGCTTAGGGTCAATGCCGGATTAACTTACGGTGCAAGAAGTCGCTTTGCCCAGTATAAATATGCAGGTACTTTTTATATCAGCACATTTACCCAAACCAAACATACAGAAGCGGCTGTTGATCTTGCCCTGAAAACATATAGCAGACTTTTTGAAAAGGGCATTGACGAAGCAACTCTAACATCAGCCAAGAATTATGTAAAAGGACAATTTCCTCCGGACTATGAAACTGCAGGATCGCTTGCAGGATTTTTAGCTCAGAAATATGTTTATGGATTGGAAGATTCGTACATAAATGATTTTGAGAAAGCTGTTGATGAAATGACAGTTAAAAGAGCAAACGAGTTGATTAAAAAATATTTTCCTAAAGATAATTTGCAGTTTGTCCTGGTTGGGAAAGCAGAGGAGATAAGAGATGTCGCAAAGAAATATGGAAAGGTTAAAGAAAGAAATCTGAGTGAGGATGGATTTTAAAGCACGTAATTAGAAATACACAGATGACACAGATTTGCTGATTCTGTGTCATCTGCTTGATTGCAATCAAAAACTTAATGCCAGATTTCTCTCTGCAATTGCTTTTGCAATTAACTGCTTCAGATTTCCTTCAACCTCTACAAGAACTAGTTCTTCTTCATCGAAGTTTACAACAAATATTTTATTCAAAATCAAATCTTTATCGCTATTCACATAGATTGCAGAGGATGAACCATTCTCATAGTTTCTTACAATACACTTCCAGCCATTACTTTTCATTGTCTGGTCGAGTCCCTGCATGGTTTTTAAGTCAGGCGAATTAACGGTTCTGTCCGTTTTCTTATAGATTCCGACCTGTACCCCGGATATTTCTTCAAGAAGTTCGGATGCGAATTTGTCATTTTCATCCAAACCGGCGACCCAGCGACTAAAAGTAAGACTAACAGAGCCAAGAGCAAACTGCATATCAGTCTTGTATGATCCATCAACAGAATTCATAATATGATTACGAATCTCTGTGAATTTTTCATTCACCCCGAAACAGCCTGTAAGAAAGAGCGAAGTGAAGGCAATTATTAAAACCAGGGTAAAATTTTTCGTTTTCATTTTTACATTTCGTCTTTAAGTTTATCAAGATTTGGTATGTTTAAATTTTTACCAAGCTTACCTATAGCTTTCATGTCAATTCTTCCTACAATATTTACAAAAGCGGCTTCACCGTCTTCTTCAATTGCCATAACCGCAAGTCCGACTATATCTTTTTTATTAGCGCCGAACTTTATATAAACATTTGCAGTTTCTTTCTCTTCTTTTGCTTTAACAATTCTTTTCCAGTTAGCTGAAGTTAATTTTTTATCAATCTCGGTAATTTTTTTATCGAGCTCTGCATTAAAACCATCCATTTTATAAACGTTGGCTTTAACAAGCTTAAGTCCTTTTAAAAGCTCAGTTAATGCAGGATCGCTTTCTGCAGTTAGGTCTGCAACAACAGAAAGAAGATCTTCTTCGAGAAACACTTCAGTTACACCCTTAGAACTTTCAAACTTTGTAAGATCCCCGAAATCAACATATCCGGGCTCTTTAGTTACATCCTGTGCATTTAATGCAAATGCAGACAAAGCAAAAGCAAGCACGAGATATTTTTTTAGATTTTTCATTTTATCCTCCTGTGATA
>JALHTS010000324.1 GCA_022865965.1 Ignavibacteriaceae bacterium | reverse complement strand
TCTTTCCATACTGAAGCATTCTCATAAATAATTTCCTGTTTATCTACCTCATCATAAACAAATTTTAGCTGTACAGGTACAGGAACATTTCCTATTTTTCTTACAGTAACAAGAATTTTTTTATCTGTAACCTTTATATCCTTGATGGCAAGATCGGGAAAGCTGTATTGATAAAACCATGGATTCCAGAACCAGGATAAATCCTCACCGGCAACTTCATTAAAGGTGTTAAAAAAATCATAGGGTAACGGATGTTTACTATTCCACCTGTTCATAAATTCTTTAAGAGCTGAGCTAAAAAGTTCATCTCCCATAAATTCTCTTAAGAACATATATGCTGCTCCGGGTCTGTTGTAAGCAGCATTTCTGTATGGTGTGCCGGTTAAAAGAATTGATAAAACTATTGGAGGTACATCATTTTCTGTTCCTGCAACTGATTCATAATATTTAATGGTTGCGGATCGTCTATAGTGATGATTTCTATCCTGTAACTCAAACGGAAGCATAACAGCCCAGCCTTCATCCATCCAAGCATATTTACGTTCATTTGTTCCCATATAAAAAGGAAAATACTGATGTAAAAGTTCGTGAGATGTTAGTCCTACCGTACTTTCATAGGTTGATGTAGAACCATCATTAATTATCATCGGAAATTCCATTCCTCCTGAGCCGTTAAATACACTTGCAGATGGATATGGAAAAGGTACGCCGGGCATTTCCTCTGAGAAAAATATCAATGATTCTTTTGCAATTTTTGCTACCTTGTAAAAATCTTCTGATTGTTCTTTGTATGCAGCCGCTATATAAACATTGCGGCCATTTTTCAATTTAAGATTAAAAGCATCCCACAAATAATGGTCGCTAAATCCGAAAGCAAAATCCGGAACATGCTTTGCTGAAAACTTATAAGTCAGTTGTTCTCTATTCTGAAAAATATTTCCTGTTTCTAAATCCTCTTTAGTAATTATATTCACGATTTCTTCAGATTTTAATGCCTGATGATATCTATTCAAAAACTTCTCATTTAAAATTTCCTTAGGATTCTGAAGTACACCCGTTGCCCACAAACCAAAATCTTTAGGAAGTGTGAGTTCAACTTCATAATTGTTGAAATCATTATACATCTCAGCATAACCTTTATAAATATTTATATCCCAACCATCAATATCATCATATACGGATACTTGCGGATACCAGTATGCAATAAAAGCAGAAGTTGAATCATAGAATCCTAATCGCCAGGTGTGCTCCGGAATTTCAAAATGCCAATCAATTTCCAAATGGATTTTTGATAACGGAGGTAAAGGATCAATTAATTTTATCATAAAATTTGTGGCATATTCATTTACAAGATTTCTGTCTTCTATATCGTATTCTTTATCTGCAACCTTCAAAGAAGTTATTATCATTCCTTCTGTTATTGATTCCAAATCAAATTGTCCATCCCGCGGTGCATTTGCTTTCTGTATGTTTTGGTACAGTCTGAGATAAATTGATTTGAGAGTATCCGGACTATTATTGTAATAAATAATTTTTTCACTTCCTTCAAGCAGTCTATAATTAGGATGAACTTTTGCTTTGATAAAATAATCGGTGGAGTTCTGCCAATAATTTTCACCCGGTATTCCGGTTAAAGTGCGTGCTCCATTTTCAACAGCTTTTAAAAAATCAAGTGGAGTGAATAAATCACTTTGGGCCATTGAGTTTGTAAATGAAAATAAAAAGCATAAAACAACTACTGAACTTTTTCTCATAATTAATCCTTTAATCATTTTATGATCAGTCAAATAAACCGGAAGTTATTCCTGAACGTGATTTGCCAAAACGTTTATAGGCTAAATCGGTAACTTCTCTTCCACGTGGAGTACGCTGGATAAAACCTTGCTGAATTAAAAAAGGTTCATAGACTTCTTCAATGGTTCCGGGATCTTCATTTACTGCAACAGCAAGTGTACTCAGTCCGACCGGACCACCTTTATATTTTTCAATTATGGCAAGAATAATTTCTTTATCCATTTCATCAAGTCCGTATTCATCAACCTCAAGAGCAGTAAGAGCTTTTTTAGCAATTTCAACATCAATCATTTTTTTGTTTTCAAAATCGGCAAAGTCTCTTGTTCTGCGTAATAACCGATTTGCAATTCGAGGTGTACCTCTTGATCGTTTTGCAATCTCAATAGAAGCATTCTCATCAATGCTAATATTTAATATAGATGAAGATCTCTGAACAATAACTTTAAGTATATCCGAATTGTAGTAATCCAATCTGAACTTTATTCCGAATCTATCGCGTAAAGGAGATGTTAACATTCCCGCCCGTGTTGTTGCGCCAACTAAAGTATATTTCGGTAAACTTATCTGAACAGAACGCGCATTCGGTCCGCTGTCAATCATAATATCTAATTTATAATCTTCCATTGCTGAATAAAGATATTCTTCAATAACTGGACTAAGACGATGAATTTCATCAATGAAAAGAACAGAGTGTTCTTCAAGATTTGTAAGTATTCCTGCTAAGTCTCCGGGTTTCTCTAAAACAGGACCGGAAGAAATTTTTAGTTTAACACCAAGTTCATTGGCAATAATATGTGCAAGTGTGGTTTTACCTAATCCCGGAGGACCTGTAAGAAGAACATGATCTAATGCTTCTCCCCTTTTCATGGCAGCGGAAATAAAAACATGAAGGTTGTCAGTAATTTTTGACTGCCCGGAAAACTCACTTATTTTTTGAGGACGAAGAGTCTGTTCAAACTTTTTTTCTTCATCATTTATTTCTGAAGAAGTGCTTTTTGATTTTCTTGTCATTATCAGGTTACCAATTCTTTATTTCTAAATCTAAATTTATTAATTAACCATACTAAAGTTGTCATAGTAATAACCATAGCAATTGCTATGCTTATTGTTTGTGTAGGATACAAACTCTTTCCCCAGTAATAATTTAAACCTACATTCCACGCACTGCCATATAGGATCATAAGATGCACAACATAAATCAACAATGTATTTCTGCCTACTAATATAAATATTCTTGGAATTGTCTCAACACTTATAGAAATATATGAGACTAATGCATTCAATAAAAGAACAAAACCTAAACGAAAAGATATAGTTAATAATGAAGTGGATGAACTATCTAAATTATAACCAAACACTTTTGCAATATCGCCACCTATGTATGATAAGAATAAAAGTATAAGTCCGATTCCGGTCAACATTAAGCTGAATTTAGGAGATTTAAAAATCATTGGATTTTTTGCGAGATAACTTCCTAAAGCACCTCCTAATACTACATAACCAGCCCAGGGAAACAATGGAAACAAAGATCCTGTCCCTGTGTAAAAGTATGAAGCGATAGGATGAGGAAGATATGCGAGCCAATCAATATTCTCAAATGTTGTTGCCGGAAGAAAGAATAATATTGCACCAGCAATAAAAACAATGTAATCACCAAGTTTCGTTTTTTCGGATATGTATGCAAAAATAAGCACAAACAAAATTCCGAATCCGATAAGATGAAGAACATCTACAATAAAAAATGTTCTCCATTGAAAATCTGTTACGCTTGAAAAATCAACAAGTGTTGCAGTTGGATATCTCAACATATATCCGATAAAGAGAAGCAGAAAAAATCTTTTAATTCCTTTCCAGACACGAGGATTTTTTTCAAACGGCTCCTGTGCAAGACGAAATAGATAAGCAAATGTTGTCCCCGCTGTGAACATAAAAATCGGTGCAGTCATTCCTCGCATAAACAGCCAGATTGAGTAAGCCAGATAATCGTTTGATCTTAAATCGGAAGTAAGCAGAACATCTACCGTATGACCTTGTACCATTTGAATAACAGCAAAAGCTCTCATCAAATCAATAAAAATGATTCTATTTTTTTTGCCTGTTTTAACCATTAAAAAGGGTTGAAAGTTTAATCAGAATTGCAGTAAAAATACTGAAATGGAGCGTGAAAGAAAAAGCCCCGCAAAGCATTTACGGGGCTTAAGATTTACTTATTACAACAGAAATTATTTCTTATCATCATCAACAACTTCGTAAGATGCATCCTGAACATTATCTTTTCCATCTTCAGGCTTACCGGAAGCTGATTCCTGCCCGGGTTGCGGTCCCGGCTGAGCTCCACCTTCTTGTGAATAAAGCTGTGCAGCAATTTCACTCCAGGTTTTATTTAATGATTCAGTTGCAGACTTAATCTGATCAGTGTTATTAGTTGAAAGAGCATCTTCAACTTTCTTTATCTCAGATTCAAGCCGTGCTTTTGCATCCGGGTTAACTTTATCTTTTAATTCTTCAAGTTGTTTCTTTGTTTGGAAAATCAGACTGTCAGCTTGATTTCGCACATCAACAGATTCTCTTTTCTTTTTATCTTCTGCTGCGTGTTCTTTAGCATCGTTTTTCATTTTTTCTATTTCACTCTGATTTAAACCGCCCGAAGAAGTTATTCTTATGCTTTGTTCTTTACTGGTAGCTTTATCTTTTGCACTTACGTGAAGAATTCCATTTGCGTCAATATCAAAAGTAACTTCAATTTGCGGAATTCCCCTTGGTGCCGGTGGAATACCATCAAGATGGAATCTTCCTAATGATCTGTTATCGGCAGCCATTTGTCTTTCTCCCTGAAGAACATTAATCTCAACAGAAGGCTGACTATCAGAAGCAGTTGAGAATATCTCACTTTTTCTTGTTGGAATAGTTGTATTGGCGTCAATCAGTTTTGTGAATACGCTGCCAAGTGTTTCAATTCCAAGTGAAAGTGGAGTAACGTCAAGTAGAAGAACATCTTTAACTTCACCTGTAAGCACACCACCCTGGATAGCTGCACCAACCGCAACTACTTCATCAGCATTAACGCCTTTGTGAGGCTCTTTGCCGAATATTTTCTTCACTAATTCCTGTACCATCGGAATTCTTGTCGAGCCACCAACCAAAATAACTTCATTAATATCTGATGGAGAAACACCGGCATCTTTTATTGCCTGTTCGCAAGGCATTCTTGTGTTTTCGATAAGATCGTGTATCAACTGTTCAAATTTTGATCTGCTTAAGTTGATGTTCATATGCTTCGGTCCATCCTGAGTTGCAGTAATGAATGGAAGATTAACATCTGTTGAAGAAGATGATGAAAGCTCAATTTTAGCTTTCTCGGCAGCTTCTTTCAATCTTTGAAGAGCCATTGGATCTTTTTTGAGATCAATTCCTTCCTGTTTTTTGAATTCATCAGCAAGAAAATCAATTAATCTTTGATCAAAGTCATCGCCACCAAGGTGAGTGTCTCCATTTGTTGATTTAACTTCAAACACACCATCACCTAACTGAAGGATCGAAATGTCAAACGTTCCGCCTCCTAAATCGTAAACAGCAACTGTATGATCAGAAGTTTTTTTGTCTAATCCATAAGCTAGAGCAGCAGCAGTTGGTTCATTTATTATTCTTCTTACTTTTAAACCTGCTATTTCACCCGCATCTTTTGTTGCTTGTCTTTGTGAGTCATTAAAGTAAGCAGGAACTGTAATCACTGCTTCTGTCACTTCCTGACCGAGATAATCTTCAGCAGTTTTTTTCATCTTCTGAAGAATCATTGCACTTATTTCAGGTGGTGAATAAAGTCGATCAGTTATTTTCACTCTTGCAGTATTTGAATCACCGGCAACAACTTCATAAGGCACTTCTGTTCTTTCCTTATCAACCTCATTATATAATCTTCCCATAAATCTTTTTATTGAGAAGACTGTGTTACTTGGATTAGTTATGGCTTGTCGTTTAGCAGGTTGACCAACCAATCTTTCACCTGATTTTGTAAATGCAACTACAGACGGAGTAGTTCTTCCGCCCTCAGAATTCGGAATAACAACCGGCTCGTTACCTTCCAT
>JALHTS010000323.1 GCA_022865965.1 Ignavibacteriaceae bacterium | reverse complement strand
CTTTTTATAGATGAGCTACATACTATAGTTGGTGCCGGAGGAGCATCCGGTTCACTTGATGCTTCTAATATGTTCAAACCTGCTCTTTCACGCGGCGAGATTCAGTGCATTGGCGCTACAACTCTCGATGAATACAGAAAATATATTGAAACCGATGGCGCACTTGACAGACGATTCCAGAAAATTATGGTTGATCCACCAACTTATGATGAAACTCTTCAAATACTTGAGAACATAAAATTTAAATATGAAGAACATCACAGAGTTCACTACTCTCAGGATGCAATTGAATCCGCTGTAAAGCTTAGTAATCGTTATATAACCGACAGACATTTACCCGATAAAGCTATTGATGTAATTGATGAAGCAGGTTCACGTGTTCATATGGGTAATTTTGAAGTGCCTCAGGAAGTCCTTATTCTTGAAGAAGAAATTGATAATGTTAGAAAAGAAAAAGTACTTGTTGTAAAGCAGCAGGATTATGAAGAAGCTGCACGACTGCGTGACAAAGAACGTAATCTTCAATCTGATCTTGAAACTGCAAAGCGTGAATGGGATGCTAAAACTAAAGACATCGTTCACGAAGTTACTGAAGAGGATATTGCTACCGTAGTTGCTATGATGACCGGCATTCCTGTTAACAGAATTGCCCAGACTGAATCTGAAAAATTATTGAAGATGGACGATGCATTAAAGCAATCAATAGTTGGACAGGATGAAGCGGTTATAAAACTAACCAAAGCCATTCGCAGAACCAGAGCAGGATTGAAAAATCCGGACAGACCGATTGGAAGTTTTATTTTCTTAGGTCCAACCGGTGTTGGAAAAACAGAACTTTGCAAAGCTCTTGCAAGATATTTGTTTGATACCGAAGATTCTCTCATTAGAATTGATATGAGCGAGTATATGGAGAAGTTTTCACTCTCGCGTTTGGTTGGAGCGCCTCCGGGATATGTTGGTTATGAAGAGGGTGGGCAGCTTACTGAAAAGGTAAGAAGAAAACCATACTCGGTTGTGTTGTTTGATGAAATTGAAAAAGCTCATCCTGATATTTATAGCATTCTTCTTCAAGTTCTTGATGACGGAGTTTTAACGGATAGTTTAGGTCGTAAAGTCGATTTCAAGAATGCGATTATTATTATGACTTCTAATGTTGGAACAAGGGATATTAAAAACATAAGTAGTTTCGGTTTCGGCGGTGATGAGTCAAAAGGCAAGTATGAAAGTCTCAAAAACACCGTTGAAGAAGCAATGAGGAGATTGTTTAATCCTGAATTCCTTAACAGAGTTGATGAAACAATTGTATTCAGAAGTCTTGAGAAGGAAGATATCAAGCAAATAATTAATATCGAGATAAAGGATGTTCTTAACAATATAAAAGAACATAAGATGAGACTTGTTCTTGATGAATCTGCAAAAGAATTTCTGGTTGAAAAAGGATTTGATCCTAAATTTGGTGCAAGACCGTTACGCAGAGCAATTCAGCGTTATGTTGAAGATCCGCTCGCAGAAGAAATTCTTAAAGGTTCGTTCAAAGAAAAATCTACTATTGTAGTTAAGCACGGTTCAAATCCTGAAGAGCTTGTATTTATTGATGAAGCAGATTTAAGTACAACTACTGACGAAGTTAAAAAGTCGGATTCAACAGAAGCTTAAAAAAAAGAAAAATTCATTTTAGTTAAACCCGGTTCAAATTTGAATCGGGTTTTTTGTTGTTTAAATTTGCATCGTATTACCTATAAAAAAAGGAGTGTTGGTGAGCTTATTAAACAAAGATGCAATAGAAAATAAACTTAAAGATTTAAAAAGCTGGACTTATTCAAATAACCAAATTGAAAAAGAATTTTCGTTTAAAGATTTTATTGAAGCGTCTTCATTTGTTACTTCTGTCGGTCTTGAAGCAGAAAAAGCAGATCATCATCCCGATATTTTAATTCACGGTTGGAATAAAGTTAAGATTTTTATTTCCACTCACAGCGAAGGCGGAGTTACGGAAAAAGATATTCAGCTTGCAATGAAAATTGATTTCCGCATTAAATAAATCTGCAATTAATGAGTTCTTATCGAAAAAATAATTGAGGATTTTAATGAGCTTAAGTGAAAATGAAGTTCTTGAAATATTTACAAAAACAGAAGCATTATTAAACGGACATTTCCTTCTTACTTCAGGAAGGCATAGTGATAAATATTTTCAATGTGCAAAAGTATTACAGTATCCGAATTATACAGAACAGGTTTGTTCAAACATTGCAGATTTTTTTAATGATTTTGATATTGATACAGTTATCGCTCCAGCAATGGGTGGAATAATTGTTGGTAATGAAGTCGCACGTCAGCTAGGTAAAAGATCAATCTTCACAGAGCGGGAAGAAAAGATTATGACACTTCGCAGAGGTTTCACTCTTAAAAAAGGAGAAAAAGTTCTTGTGTGTGAAGACGTTGTCACAACGGGCGGATCAGTTTTTGAAGTCATAAATATTGTTAAGCAACTTGGTGCTGAAGTAGTTGGAATAGGATTTATTGTTGATCGCAGCAATGGGAAAGTAAATTTTGGTTATCCTCAAAAAAACACTCTTACAGTTGAAGTGATATCCTATCCTCCTGATGATTGTCCGCTTTGTAAAGAAAATAAAATCCCGTTAGTAAAACCCGGTTCAAGAAAGGTTACGAAATGAATTTCTTTTTAGATCTATTAAGAAACTTCCTTCAGGATGAATTATTATATCGAGTTGTGCTTATAGTAATCATTATAGTACTTTCATTCCTGATTTCAAAAATGCTTGGGTTTATTCTTAAAAAGATTGTTAAACTCTTTGTAGCGAAAACTGAAACAGAACTTGATGATAAATTGCTGAGCATCATTGGATCTGGAATATACAAAATTGCATTCCTGGGAGGTATTTTCCTTTCGCTGGAAATTTTCGACAAAGGTATCAGATCGGAATCAAAACTTCTATCAAGCCCACTTATAAAAATCTATCCTTTCCTTGATACCGTGCTGTTGATTCTTAATGCAATTCTTTTTATAATTTTTATTTTCATAGTGCTGAGAATTTTATTCAGAGTTATACACTTGGCTTTTGACTGGTATGCTGAAAAAATTAACGCTGTGGATGATAGAAATCTCAGCGGTAGTCTTTTCCCTTTACTAAAGAAAGTATCAATAATTTTGTTGTTTGCACTTGGTATAGTGATCGTACTTGCAAAATTTAATGTGGATGTCAGCGCATTTGTTGTTTCACTAGGAGTTGGTTCTCTAGCAATTGCACTTGCAGCACAGGAAACAATTTCCAATATGATCTCCGGTTTTATTATAATGATTGATCGTCCTTTCCGTATCGGCGATCGCATTCGTTATGCTGATAACCAGATAGGCGATGTAGTTGAAATTGGAATTCGAAGCACAAAGATTCAGGATTTTGATAACAATATTGTTGTAATTCCAAATAATGAAATTGTTAATTCCAGCTTGGTTAATATCACTTATCCAACTACATTAACAAGAGTTACTGTTGAAGTTGG
>JALHTS010000040.1 GCA_022865965.1 Ignavibacteriaceae bacterium | reverse complement strand
TCTTTCATAAAAAGGGAAATTCCTTTGAAGCCGGTCTTAAACTTGGAATTGAAATAACCGAGCAGTCCACCAAAAAAGTACTACGTAATTTTAAGCAGCATGTAGCATCAGTTTCTGATTTTGATTTAACAAATTCATCAAAAGATTATATTGAAGGATTTTTAGAATTTAAGGTTGAAAAAGGCAACTATGAACTTCTACCTGTTTTCAACGATCTGAATTCAAATCAAGAATTAAAAATCCCACCTGTTTTATTTAATACAGATAGCATCCAAATAATAATAGGCAATCCGTTAATTATAAATTCTGAAAAGTATTTGTGCAATGATATTGAATTTCATTCCTTAGCAAATTTTTCTTCGAGCATTCCATTTTCAAATGAAAAATATTCTATATTAATTCCTGTTTATGATAATGCAATCACTAACCTTAATGTTGAAATTCTCAGTGATAAAGAATCAGTATTTAACAGTAATGTGAGTAAATATTTCGAATCAGTATTTAATTTATCTTTATGCGATGGAAGGATTGTTCTTAGTAAAGAAAATAATATTGGAACTGCTAAGTTTTTTATCATTAGTGATATATCTAAAAACTTAAAAGAAGGAATGGCAGTTCTGAATGTTAAAATTGATTCTACAATTGAGAATAAATCTACATTTCAAATTCCCGTCAAATGGATAAATAAACCGAAATCTTTAATAGACCCTGAAAAAAGTATTGATTACCTGCTTTTTATAGAAAATTCTGAATCGGTTGAAGAACTTAGAAAAGCATCAGGTGAAAATCTTTTACGTGAGTTATTTATTTTCTGGAAAAAATACGATCCGACTCCTGAGACAATTTTTAACGAATTAATGTACGAATTTTATATGCGTGTGGATTATGCTGAGATTAACTTCAGAGCTTTAGCCAGTAATAACGGAGCAAAATCTGATAGAGGCAGAATCTATGTTCAGTTTGGCAATCCTGATTCAACAGAGCGTTTTACTGATGAATATGGCAGAATGCTGGAAACATGGAAATATTCTAATCCGCCCCGGACTTTTGTTTTTATTGATAAAAAAGGTAACGGCAACTTCACATTAATTAATAATCAATGAAACGTTTAATTTTTACATGTGGTGATATTAACGGTATAGGTCCCGAAATTGTTGTCAAAGTTCTTCAAAGACTATATGATAAACGGGTTCGGGAACAGTTGATTTTTATATCACCGGTTAATGTTTTTATAAAATATTATCACTCAACTTATTCAGGATTTCCGTTTCAGGTTGTCGATAAAAAAGAACTCCCTTTAAGTTCCGAAAGAATTTTAGTTTATAATCTACCTAAAGTTAATCTGTCGATTGGAAAACCGACAAAACAATCCGGAAAAACAGCATTTCTATCGCTTGCTGAATCATTCGAACTGCTTAAAAATAAATATGCTGATGCAGTTGTAACTGCTCCAATATCAAAGTATGCTTTAAGTCTGGCCGGAATTGATTTTCCCGGGCAAACTGAAATGTTTGCTCAGTGGTGCAATGAAAAAAAATATATGATGACATTTTTATCTTCCGGCATGAATGCCGGGTTGATGACTATTCATATTCCATTAAATAAAGTTAGTTCAAAAATAAATTCGAATAAAATTAAGTCTGCAATTGATCTGATTACTAAAACTGCTAAGAATGACTTAGGAATTAAAGAACCTAAAATTGCTGTACTTGGATTAAATCCACACGCCGGTGAAGATGGATTGCTCGGTAGTGAGGAATTAAAATTCATCAAACCTGTTTTAGAAAGAAAAGAATACATAAGTAATGTAGATGGACCTTTTCCTGCTGATTCTTTTTTCGCAATGAAGAGATATAAAGATTATGATTTTGTTTTAGGTATGTATCACGACCAGGTTTTGATTCCTTTTAAGATGATGAATTTTAATACAGGAGTAAATTACACGGCAGGATTACCAATTGTAAGAACTTCTCCAGACCACGGCTGTGCTTTTGATATAGCAGGAAGTCATCTGGCAGACGAATCAAGCATTTATTCAGCTTACTTGTATGCTAAAAAAATTGTCCAGAACAGAAAAAAAATCAAAAATAACTGAAGTAAGACAATACAGTCTTGTATCCGTAATTTATTCCGATTTGATGAAGGAAGTAGATTATGTACGATGGGCTAAATACATATACATATTAACTAAAGATAAGATTCAATCGAACTCTGAAATACTAGAGCTTGCCTCTGGTAGCTGCAACCTATCAACATATCTTCAATCTAAATACAAAAACATTATTTGTACAGACATTTCAAAACAAATGTTAATGCAGAGTTCTTACAAGAAAAAGATTGTATGTGATATGCTTCATCTTCCTTTTAAAAAACAATTTGATTTAATCTTTTCAGCTTTCGATAGCATTAATTACATTCTAACACAAAAAATAATGTTAACTTTCTTTAAAGAAGTTTATAGATATTTAAAGCGGGATGGAATATTCACCTTTGATGTAGGCCTTGAAAAAAATAGTTATATTCATGAAAAAGATTCAAAGAAGAACGGTAAAACAAAAAATTACAGTTATAAGAGAAAAAGTATTTACAATCCGAAAACCAGGATTCACAGAAACATTTTTGAGATAACTGATAAATCAGGAAATGTATTTTCAGAAATCCATAATCAAAAAATTTATGATTTTAATACTTATTTTAAACTGTTGGATAAAGCCGGTTTATATGTCGTAAATTGTTATAAGACCTTTACATTAAAAGAAGGTTGGGCGAACACATCCAGAGTTCAGTTTATAGTTAAAAGGAAATAGGATGCTATCAATTCAGAATGTTTATTTCGATTTTGCTAATCAACCTGTTTTTTCAGATCTTAATCTGGAAATGAAGCAAGGTGATTTTGCATTTATTATAGGTAAAAGCGGAGCAGGTAAAACTACATTGTTGCAGTTTATTTATTTTAATTTAAAACCTCATTCGGGCAATATTATTCTTCAGGATTTTAATTCAGCAACAATTAAGTCAAAAGATATTCCTCTTATCAGAAGAAAAATAGGAGTTGTATTTCAGGATTTTAAATTATTGAAGAACAGAAATGTTTATGATAATCTTGCATTCGTTCTTGAAGTAACTAATACTACAAGAAAAGAAATAAAAAGAAAAGTTAATAATGCACTTTCAGAAGTTGGTTTGTCTCATAAAAGATTAAATATGCCCGACGAGCTTTCCGGCGGTGAGAAACAAAGAGTAGCAATTGCCAGAGCTTTACTTAATGATCCAATATTAATTCTTGCAGATGAACCGACAGGAAATCTTGACCCTGAAACATCTAATGAAATCCTTGATATTCTACTGAAGATAAATAAAAGCGGTACGGCAGTTTTAGTTGCAACTCATAATTATGATATTGTAAGAAAGGTAAATACAAGAATATTTAAAATTGAAGATGGAAAAGTTGTTAAGGGAATACTAAAAACAAATACTAACTGATCATACTTCTTTTTTCTAATGCCCTGGTAATTTCCTGATTTACTTCTTCAATGCTTCCCAAACCGTTTATAGCAATAGCTTTACCATGAGCCGCATAATAACCAAGAACAGGTCTGGTACTGGTATTAAAAATATTCAATCTGTGTCGGATTACTTCTTCGGTATCATCATTTCTTTGGTAGAAACTATTCTCAGCATTGCATTTCGGACATTTATTAAGTCCTTCAATTTCTTTTAAGATAAAAATAGTTCCGCACTCCTTACAAGCACGTCTATTGCTCAGCCTGCTGACAATTTCCTCTTCATCAGCAGTAATGTGAAGAAGCAGCACATCATTAATTTTAAGTTCGTTAAAAAGTTTATCCAAAGCTTCAGCTTGAATTGTAGTTCTGGGAAAACCGTCGAGAATAAATCCGTTGTCGCAGCAGTCT
>JALHTS010000322.1 GCA_022865965.1 Ignavibacteriaceae bacterium | reverse complement strand
GAGGAAAAAACTTATAATTAAAACTGCTTTTCTTGTGTGGTTGGGCATTGTTTTGCTTTTGGCTGTTCCGTTGTGGTTTAGTTATAGTCAAATCTTTCCTGAGTGGATGTATTGGACTGGTGTTGGTTCTTTCCTTATGATTTTCATACCCTTTATAAACAGCTATTACAAAAGAAAAACAAACTCTTTAACCCGACCAAAGAGTGACTAATCTTCCTTCTTTTCAAATTTAAGCGACACAGAATTTATACAGTATCTTAATCCTGTTGGATCAGGTCCGTCATCAAAAATATGACCTAAATGTCCTTCACATTTTGCGCACATTACTTCTGTCCTTACCATTCCATGACTTTTATCTTCTCTATAAATAACTCTGTCTTCAGCTAAAGGAGAAAAATAACTTGGCCAGCCGCAATCGGAATCAAATTTAGTATCAGATTCAAATAAAATATTACCACAGGCAGCGCATTTGTAAACGCCCTTTTCTTTGTGATCATTGTATTCTCCGGTGAATGGACGCTCTGTTCCTTTCTGGCGGAGAACATAATATTGATCAGGAGTTAATTCCTTTTTCCATTCATCTTCGGACTTAACAATTTTATCGCTCATATTTTTTCCTTTATTTTTTGTTGAATCTTGAAATATAGATTGATTTAATCTACCAGCATCAACAGCCTGGCTTTTACTGAATATCGACCAGAGGCCAAGCACTAAAAGCGGAATAATAATTATACTTATAAATTTTATTGATTTCATTGTAACTTTCAAAAAATAAAAATCAGTTCATTCCCATATTGTTTAATAACCGCATGATTATCAAGTCCGGTTTTCAGTACTGTTTAGAAGCAAGACAGAGGAAAGGAAAAACTATTGTTTAATAGCTCTCCTAAAAGGTCGAATCAAATAAATATTTGCGGCAATTCTTCCCAATACAAAAGATATGGTTGCCGCAATTGCACCAACTGCAGAAAAATATTTTATTGCTATAAATAGCGCAACAATAATCGTAATAAATTCAATTGCGGTTCCAAAAGTGATTGGCTTTGTATCTTTCACGCTTACTAATGCACCTCTCTGAAAACATATAAACACGGTAAGAGCAGGGAAAAACGACATAATCATTAATGGTTCTGAAGCAAGGTCAGCAAGATAATCTGTTAATCCGGAAACGCCTTTAAACCAAAATTCTGAAAGCGGAGTAAAAGCGATAATGATAAGTATCCCTGCGAGAATAGAGGCTAAACGTATTGCAAAAATTTTAAGCTGATCGTATCCTTTCCTCTGATCACCGAGTAAAGCAACAACAACTTCCTGGAATGACAATCCCAATCCTCTGAAAATAAAAACAAAAGAAGTAACAACCGGCATAATAGCAAGAGATTCAATTGGTGATCTGCTCTGCCCAATAAAAAATGTTACAAACGGCTGCACACCAAGAGTAAGTAATGATGTTAATGCAAGCGGTAAATAAAAACTAAAAATTTGTTTTTGATTTATATCATATTCAGAACTATGAAGTTGCACTCCAGCTTTAATTTGCTGGACGATTTTTGCTGCCATGAATCTTGTTGCAATAGCTTCAAAGACAACAGCTATTGATAATGATGCTGCTCCAACTAAAGCACCGGGCAAATTAGTTGCGAAGAATAAAATTAAAGCCGAAAGCACTATTGTAAGTATCCGGATAGTTGTACCGTAGGCAACTCTTCTTGTTAAATTATTTCTTATGAGAATTCCCTGATAAAATCTTCTAAACCCAATTGCCCCGGGCCAGGGAATCATAAAAATTAATGATAAATGTGTAAGATGAGAGACTTCTTTAGGCAACCCAACAAGATCTTCTGCTATAAAATAAAATATTGCTGGAATAACCAGAATTATCATTAAAAGGGTTAATAATCCAATAAGAAGCCAATTAAATTTTCTTAGGGAAAAATAAGACTGACTGTTTCTTACTAAAGTTGTTGCCGCGCTTAACATCATTATAACAGGAGCTTCAATTACCAAAGCAAAAGAAAAAGCTACACCATAAGCAGCAAGATTAAATTTGGGATCGGGTAATCTGGCAATAAGTGCAGAAAGAAAAGGTCCCTCAATCGACATCATAAACCATGTTGCCGCCAAAGGTAACCAAAAGTAAAATATTTTTCGCTGAGTAAGTTCGGTATCCACTTAATGTATTTTTGCTAGTATCATATACAAATTTATAAAATTGTTTTAAAGAATTTACCATAATGGAATCTGATTAACGAATTAAGTAAATTTAAGTTCAGGAGGGCAATGAAATGGAAAAATTATTATTTGTTTTATTGATATCATTATTTTTAATTGCCGGATGCTCATCCGAGAGGCAGACTGAAATTCCCGAATCATCAAAGTTAGAAATGCGAAAAGATGCCGATGAATTTATGTCGGGTTTACGTGATGTACTGCTCAGCATAATAAAAAATAACGGTTTGGTTGCGGCTGTCTCTGTTTGTTCCGATACTGCGCAGGTAATGACAAATAATTTTGGTGTTGAAAAAGGGGTTTATATCAAAAGAGTTTCATTTAAATATAGAAATGAAATCAATAATCCTGATGAATTTGAAACAGAAGGATTAAAATATTTTGAGCAAATCCAAAACGAGGGCAAACTCGATTCTCTCTCTGAGTTTATTAAGGTTGTTGAAGAAAATAAGATAAGTTATCTGAGATATATGAAACCAATTCTTGTTCAACCGCCTTGCCTGAATTGTCACGGAATGGAAGAGCAAATTATGCCTGAAGTACGCGAATTAATAAACAGCAATTATAAAAATGATAAAGCAAAAAATTATAAAGCAGGGGATTTAAGAGGCGCTGTTTCAATTCAAAAGGTTTTTTAACATTTATTATAAGGGGATGCGAGATGAAAGAATTAAAGTTATATGAAGTTCCTGCAATCAATTCAATTCAGGAAATGCTTATACTTTCCGCAAAAACTTACGCAGATAAAATCGCTCTGGAAGACTTAAGCGAAACACAGATTCAAAAAGTTACTTATAACCAGCTTTTTGAAAATGTAGTTAGGTTCGGTAAAGCTCTTTCAAAACGTGGTTTAAAAGAGCGCGATCATATTGCCGTTATTGGTGAAAACAGAGTTCAGTGGGGTATAACTTATCTTACAGCAATGTGCTTCAATTATGTTATCGTTCCGATTGATAAAAATCTCAGTCATAACGAAATCCTCAACGTACTTCACGAATCTGACTCAGTTGCTATAGTTTTTTCTGAAACTTATGAATCTATGCTAAAAGAAAAAGG
>JALHTS010000321.1 GCA_022865965.1 Ignavibacteriaceae bacterium | reverse complement strand
CATTAGACTATAAAAATATATTTAAAATCGGGCGAGCAATCACTATCAAAACTGATGACTTTGAACTGGAAACTTTTTTTAATGCTGATACTAACATTGGTCTCAGAAAGTCAGTGGATACTAAGCAATTCATTTATGCACTTGATAAGAATATTATTGAAATATTGGAATCGCAGAATTACGAAGCTTTAATTAGCTATGCTTTTAGAGAAGTGGAGGATTTAGCTGTAATCATAAGTGATAATAGTTTTTACTCAATAAATAATGACGGATCTGTTTTGGGGATTGTTGATATTGATGCTTTAAAGATTTAATCACTATTTATTCTTTTTTTATATTATGAATATAAAAACAATAGCTTTAAAGGAATAGAAAAAAAATGAAGTTTGTAGAATTCAAAATTAAACCTAAGTACGGTATATATTCAATTTTTATCTTATTAGCGATCATAGCGGTTGCATTCTTTGTTTATAAATATATTGAAAATCAACCTAAGTCAATGGATATCTTTCTCGGAATCTCTTTGAACGATGATCAAAACGATATCATTTACTCAAAGGGGAAACCTGATGAAATTTACAGAGAAATATTTTGGCTTTATAGTGGTTTTTATATTGGTTTTGACAAGGAAAAAATGATTCGTATGATCGGTTACAATGGGAGTGATACTCTAATGAGTATCCAAGGTATAAAAATTGGGGATGATTTCGGTAAAGTAATAGACCTTTTTGGTAAATGTGATAGCATTTCTACATCTCCAGATAAGCTTGAGCGGCTCTATAAGTTTAATAATTATAATGTGTTTTTTATTTTTAAAAAAGATAGAGTAATTGAATTAGGGATTTATAATCCTAAATATTATCTTGATTATAGAAGGATTTTAATTGATGAAATAACTGATTTAATCGGTGCTTCTGAAAATGTAATTTCTATTGCAGTTAGTCCAAATAATAAATTTATAGCAGGAGGTACGGACCAGAAGAATTTATTTGATGATACTGGAAAATTTGAGATAATTATTTGGGAAACAAAAAATTATAAAGTATTGAACAGATTACACGGACATAAAGCATCAATTCAATCAATAGTTTTTAATTCTGATGGAAGTCTATTAGCAAGTAGTGATTCAAAAGGTATTGTAAAAATGTGGAATACGAATACTTGGAATTTACTTTATACCATATCAAATGATGGTTGGATAAACGAATTACAATTTAGTAATGATAATAATTTTTTAATCGGTTCCGAGTGGGTTAATAAAACTCTATATGTTTGGTACATTGATAGTGGTAAATTAGTCTATAAGCTAAATTTAGGACAACAAATTGATGATTTTGATATACACCCTAATAATGATCTACTAATCGCTTGTTGCTATAAAGAACTTCAATTATGGTCACTTCGAGAAAAGAAAAAAATTTATTCTAAGCAATTTCCAGAAATGTTATTCTCCGCTAGATTTAATCAAGATGGCTCTAAGTTCGTAATTGGAGGTAGAAATGAAATAATTCTTTTTGATACAGATTCAAAAAATATAATTAAAAAAATATTTGCACATAATATGCCTGTTAAATCTTTAGCAATTAGCGAATCAAATGAATATTTAATTTCTGCTAGTCCTGATAATACGATAAAACTATGGTCTGCTGATGATCTGTCTATTCTCGATTCCTTGTCATCGCCACATCGTGGGGGTGTTAACAAAGTTGAATTTCTATCTGGTGAACAAAGTAATGAATTTATTAGCTCAGGTGATGATAAAACAGTTAAATTGTGGGAGATATTTTTGAAATAAAAGATTATGGCAAAAAAAAGAACGGTTACAGCTTTGAATTTTATATCTGCTTTGATTTGTTTGATGATGACTTTACGAAGATAAAAGACACTGTTGCGTATTTGTTGTTTTATCAAAAACACAACCCTTCTAATTTATTATTTTATAATAATTTATCGAGAATACCATATAACTATATGACTATGGTTATAGTGAAAGTAAGCTAAAGTTTAATTTCTTTCCAAACAAAAAAGCCGATGATTTTCTCACCGGCTTTTTTAATATCTAAAAATTAAGTAACTCTTTTTAAGAGAACTGGACTTTCTTCTTTCGCTTGTTAGCATACTCAAGTACAAATGCACTTGCAACGAAGATTGAAGAGTATGTGCCAATGATAATACCGAAGAACAATGTGAATGCGAAAGCTCTTAACACGTCTCCGCCGATAAGCATAAGAACAAAAACAGACAATAATGTTGTAAAACCTGTAATTATTGTTCTGCTCATTGTTTGGTTAATGCTCTTGTTGATAACTTCCTGTAAATCCATTGTTTTATGGATTTTCATATTTTCTCTTACTCTGTCGAACACAACCACGGTATCGTTAATTGAATAACCTACAAGAGTTAAAAATGCAGCAACTACGGTAAGATCAATTTCCAGATTTAGTCCGGGAATTACTCCATAAAGAATAGAATATAAACCAAGGGTTATTAAAACGTCGTGGAAAAGAGCAGCAACTGCACCCACTGCGAAGATAAATTTGAACCGGAATCCCAGATAAATAAGTATTGCTAACAGTGAGAATAGAACAGCAATAATAGCATCGCGTTTTAGTTCCTCACCAATCTTTGGTCCGACCCGATCTTCCTTTAATATTCTGAAAGGATTATCTTTCATTTTTTCTCTGAGGTTTTCTTTAATCCAATCTGCAATACCAAGACTTACAATCATCTGAGTGTTATCAGGTTCTTCTGAAACACCAGAGACCTGAAATCCTGCAATAGAGAGCTGGTGAATTATATAGTTTGTTGTATCCGTATTTGGGAAAGAATACGTAATAGATGTACCTGATGAATCAACAATGTTGAATTCAACACCCGGAGCACTTGTTGTTATTTCTTTTTCAAGTTTTTGGATAACTTGTGGATATAACTCAGACGGAATTTGTTGTAATTCAGTTCTTACAAGAACTCCTGTTTCACCACCGAAAGTTTTCACTTCCACATTTCCTAATCCGATGTTTTCAACCAAGCTTCTTATTTCACCGATCTGAATAGTTTTATCAAACTGAAGAACTATTTCAGAACCGCCTTTAAAATCAATTCCAAAGTACAAACCTCTGAAAGCAATATTTAATGCTCCGATAAAAAACAAAGCAGCTGAAACATAATAGAAGATTTTTCTCTTCCCTAAAAAATCGAAATTTAAGTTTTCAAATATTCGCATTTAAATTCTAACTCCTGAAACTTTTATTGATTAACCAACGGTTATTTTCGTTCCTCTTGCAACCATAAAATCAAACACAAGGCGTGATACTACAAGTGCACTGAATAAAGTAGATGCTATACCAATCATTAACGTTAAAGCAAATCCCTGCACCGGACCAGTACCAAACTGGTAAAGAATAATTCCGGTAAAGAAAGTTGTAATGTTTGAGTCAATGATTGCAGATAAAGCTTTTTCATATCCTCCGTCAACCGATGCTTTAACTGTTTTTCCTGTTGCAAGTTCTTCTCTTATTCTTTCAAAGATAAGTACATTGGCATCCACTGCCATACCTATTGTAAGAATGATACCTGCAATACCCGGTAAAGTAAGTGTTGCGGTGAATCCCGCAAGTACACCAAGAATAAAAAGAACTGTAAATACTAAAACACCTGCGGCAACAGTTCCTGCTTTTCTGTAATAGAAAATCATGAATAACGCAATAAGGAAAAATCCGATTAATGCAGAATTGAAACCTGCAGATACTGAATCCTGTCCGAGTGAAGGACCAACTATTCTTTCTTCAATTATATCAACAGGAGCTGGAAGTGCACCGGCTTTTAGAACTATTTCTAAAAGTTTGGCTTCTTCCTGACCAGCCATTCCTTCAATTTGTGATCTTCCGCCTGTAATTTTACTATTTACATTAGGAGCAGAGAAGACAACGCCATCGAGCATAATTGCAATTCTTTTATTTATGTTGGCACCTGTAATTCTTGCCCAGTCTGTTGCACCTTCTGAATTCATTGTCATATTAACAATCCATGCAGAAGTATTTGGATCAATATTGGCGCTGGCATCTGTAATAACACCACCGGTTAATTCAGGAGCTTTGTTAACAAGGTAAAGCATATAAACGCCTTTACCCTCCTGGAATCCGATAGGTTTTGCCGAATATACAAATTCAACATTATTAGGAATTACTTTCTGAACTTCAGGAAGACTTAACCAATAATTTATCTGATTTCTGTTATCTTCCTGAACATAAGCATCTGCAAATCTGCCTTGCGGATCAAGAAGAGCCATAGCAAAGAAGGGATGCTGTTTACGAAATTCCTCTTCAGTCAGTTGTTGAGTGGTATCAGAAGCGGTTGTTGTATCCTCTGTAAGAACAGTTGTATCGGTTTTTGTTGTTTCCTGAAATAAAGTGTCTGCGCCTGCTCCGGTTAATCTGATTGCTAAAACGCGGTCGATATTTTCAAGAATAGGGATGGTTAATTCAGGATCTTTTACTAATCTGAACTCGAGGAGAGCAGTTCCCTGAATAAGCTGTTTTGCCTCTTCTTCACGAGCTACGCCGGGGAGTTCAACTATAATTCTTCTGCTGCCCTGTCGCTGAATTGAAGGTTCGGAAACTCCATACTGGTCAACTCTGTTCCTGATAATTTCCATTGCACGGGCAACCGCATCGGCAGCATCTTCGTTCAGCTGGTCTATTATCTGACCATCATCCATACGGATAGTACCAAAATATTTGCTCAATCTAATACCGCGCTCACTAAGTTTTCTTCCAACAATATCAACAATAGGTTCATCGGTTCTCTGTGCTTCCATATCTGCTTCAGCAAGAACAGATTTTAAGATTTGATCTGGATTATTAGCCAATTTTTCGAGTAATTTACCTGTGTTTACTTCAAGTACAACGCGCATTCCGCCTTGAAGATCCAAGCCAAGTTTTATTCTTTTCAGTCTGGCTTCTGCTATAGACGGATCATCCTGTTTTATGCTATCTTCAATGATACTTACAGCGCTTTCGATTTGTGCTCTGGTGTAGTCAGGATTTTCAGCTTTTATTTCTTCTCTTTTTTGATCAAGGATTGAAGACATTTCTTTGCTGTTTTGATAATCCTGGAAAGTAGGATAAAGCAGGTAGATGCTTAATGCAATTGCTGCAACTAATAAAATAAAGCGAAATCTGAATTCTTTCATACCTTAACTTTATGTTTCTGAATGAGTTAAAAAATTTTAATTAACTGCCAAACTTAAAGGTTCGGGCTTAGAAAGTCAATAAAAATCAGGGGTTTACACTCTGTTTAGACATATAATATGCAGATTTTAATGAAATTGCAAAAAATGAATTGTAAAGCAAACAGGTAAATAATTAAATATACTTTATTGTAACAGAATAAATCTTTTGACCAACGAAGCAAACTTTTCTTGAACTTTTTTTGCTGTTTCGGTTACTTCATTGTGTGAGAGTTTTTGGTCGGATATTCCGGAAGCATAATTTGTTATACAAGATATAGCTGCGACTTTCATTCCAAGACTTGAAGCAAATACAGCCTCATGCACAGT
>JALHTS010000320.1 GCA_022865965.1 Ignavibacteriaceae bacterium | reverse complement strand
AGAAAGTTTATTCAGTTGCAGCTAATCTATGTGATATAAGTTTTGTAAGAATACCAGAAGCTGAAGCTAGGTTTCTGAAGATAAATCTTTCGGAAAGTAGTTCACTTGAAGGCTTTGGAATAAATGATATCACTTTTCTTGATATAAAAAATTCTTTAACACTAAACGATTTTCTTATCTACACAGCAAAAAATTCTGCTAAGGGTAATTATCCAAGGAATTTTTTGGAACAAGCGTCTTACTGGACTATCGTTGGTGTTAACAATGACGTTAAAGAAGCTTTAATAAATGAAGATGGAATGGTTGAAGTTGATAAAGCCAAATTTTCAATTGAACCAATGTTGAAAATTGAAAATAAATTATTTAACTGGAATAATGTTCAATCAACCCAGGCACTTGAGGATAATTATCTTCCTATCCCCAAGGTTAAGTGGAGTTGCGATAGTGTAAATCTTGAAACAAAAGTTTTTGCAAGTGGAGAAGCAAATAAGAATTCTGTTCTTTATTTGAAATACACGATTACTAATAATTCTGCGATACAAAAAAAAGGCATTTTGTATTTAATGATTCGACCTTTTCAGGTTAATCCTTATTATCAATTCTTAAATCTACAAGGGGGAACTGGAAAGATCGATTCTATAAAAGAAGGAAATGGGAAAATATTTGTGAATAATGATAAAGTAGTTATCCCAATTACTAATTACACTTTTTTTGATGCTTCTGCTTTTGATGAGGGAAATATTGTTGAACTGATAAAACAGCATAATAATTTTCAGAATAAAACTGTTATTGATCCAATCGGCTTAGCAAGTGCTACACTAAACTATAATTTTGATTTGAAACCAGGCGAAGAAAAATTTGTGTATCTGGCAGTACCGTTTTACAATGAAGAAAAGCTACCAGAAAATTTGAATGCAAGTGTCGCTGAGCAGAAACTTGAAGAAACAAAAGATTTCTGGAAATCAAAATCAAATCATATAAAATTTAATCTTCCCAAATCTGCGGATAGAATCGTTAACACTTACAAATCTAATCTTGCCTACATTTTAATTAATAGAGATAAAGCAGGAATTCAACCAGGCTCGCGGTGTTATGAAAGAAGTTGGATAAGAGATGGTGCATTAACATCATCTGCACTTTTAAAATCGGGAATTGTAACTGAAGTAAAAGATTTTATTGAATGGTACGCAGATCATCAATATGAAAATGGTAAAGTACCTTGTGTTGTTGATTCCCGAGGTCCGGATCCTGTTCCCGAACATGACAGCCACGGCGAAATGATTTATCTGATTCGTGAATATTTTAATTTTACTAAGGATACAACGTTCTTAAAATCGAAAAATGAGAATGTTAAGAAAGCTGTTGGGTATATTGAATCATTGATCGCACAAAGATCTACCGATCACTTTAAAAATGGAAATGATAGCGTACGTGCATATTACGGTTTGGTCACTGAATCAATAAGCCACGAAGGTTACTCAGCAAAACCAATGCATTCTTACTGGGATAATTTCTTTACGATGAAAGGATTAAAAGACGCAGCAGAGATTCAAAAAATCCTTGGTGATAAAGAATCTCATGAAAGAATAAAAAAAATTAGAGATACTTTTAAAGAAAATCTTTACAACTCACTTAACCTTGCTATAAAAACTCGAAAGATTAATTATATTCCCGGTTGTATAGAGCTTGGTGACTTTGATGCAACATCAACAACAATTGCACTTACGCCCTGTAATGAGGTAAACAATTTACCACAGCCGCAAGTGTATAATACTTTTGATAAGTACTATGAGTTTTTCAAAAACAGAAGAGATGGAAAAATTGATTGGGTCAATTACACTCCTTATGAGAATCGTTTAATTGGTTCATTTATTCAGTTGGATGAACCTGAGCGTGCACATGCATTAATAGATTTCTTTTTAAATGATCAGCGTCCAGAAGGATGGAATCATTGGGCAGAAGTTGTCTGGAAAGATTACCGCGCTCCTAACTTTATCGGAGATATGCCACATACGTGGGTTGGCTCTGATTTTCTTAATGCAATCCGCTCTATGTTTGTTTATGAATCCGAGTATGATTCCTCGCTCGTTGTTGGTGCCGGATTATACCAGGATTGGATTGATTCACCAAATGGAATGTCGATTGAAAATCTTCCAACTTATTTTGGAGAAATTTCGTACTCGATCAAAAAAGAAAATGAGAAATATACTGTTTCAATTTTTGGTGATGTTAAACTTCCAAAGAATGGAATTAAGATTAAAAACTTCAACAGCTCCAAACTTCCAACGAGTGTAATTGTGAATGGAAAAAAAATAAAGACATTTACTAAAAATGAAATTTCTATTAATGAGTTTCCTGCTAAAATTGTAATAGAGTACCAAAAGTAGATATGGAAAAAACAAAATGAGCTTTATTGCCGAAAAAGGATATTTTGTAAAAAATGGAAAACCTTTCTTTGTAATTTCAGGAGAAATTCATTACTTCAGACTTGATCCAAAGTTGTGGGAAAAACATTTACGATTATTAAAAGAAGCAGGGGCAAATACAACTTCCACGTATATTCCTTGGGACTGGCACGAGCATGAAGAAAATAAATTTGATTTTACAGGCGAAACCCATCCCGCAAGAAATATTATCAGGTATATCAAGCTTTGTAAAAAAGTTGGTTTGGATTTAATTGTAAAACCCGGTCCATACATTCTTGCTGAATATGAAAATCAAGGTCTTCCAGGATGGCTTCTTAATAGATGCAGTAAGAATGCTCACGCCTTAGATGAAAGCGGAAATGTGATCGCGCCAGATTTAATGTCTTATATGTCCGATGAATATCTTCATTATAGTTTTCTTTGGTACGATAAAATTATGCCGATAATCGCACAGCAACAGGAAAGTAATGACGGCCCTATTACAATGATGCAGGTCTGCAACGAAGTTGGAGTATTCCAATGGCTATCAGGCAAGATCGATTATAATGAATTAGTTGTCAAGTTATATAAAGAGTTCTTGACAGATAAGTACAAATCAATTGAAATTTTGAACAAAAATTATGGGACAGAATATTCTTCATTTGAAAATGTTTCTGCTCCGGTGGGGAAGATTGAAAACAAGCAGAACTATTGTGCATATTATGATTTCCATCTGTTCTATAGACACTATTATGCATTCTATCTTGATACGCTCATTAAAAAAATTAGAAGTTATGATATTAAATTACAGCTGACTCACAACATTCCGGGCTGGATTTACGGAAATGCTGCTGAGTTACCGATGCTCATCAGTACTTATGAAGAAGTTATGCGAACACGCACTGATATTGTGTTTGGATTAGACCACATTCCCGAGTTTGTTTCATATCGCAATGCACATTCGGATTTAGCTTGTAATAAAATATTAAAGGCTGTGCAGCCTTATGGACCTGTTTGGGCAGCAGAATTTCAAGCTGGAACACGAGAACATCATGTTAAAAGTGATGCAAATGATTTAGAAACATTTTATTATGCCTCTCTTGCACATGGAATGAAAAGCTTTAATTACTATATGTTCTCCCAAGGAATTAATCCCAAAGCAAAAGGTTTTTACGGAAAAACATTTTACTATCAAACTCCTTTAAGCTCGAAAGCTGTAAAATCGACCTTGTACGATGCAATTAAAAAAGTAGATAAATTCATTAGTAAAGAAAAAGAAGATTTACTACTAAGCGAAACTAAATCTGATATTTGTGTTGGATTTTACAAACCATATTTTTATACAGAACTTACAACTTCACAATTACTAAAAGAAAAAAGACTTGATGTTGAAAAATTGGGACTTACACTTGATCCACGATTTGTGCGTGAAGAAATTTTATTTAATGGATTGTTGCGTGGTCTTCAGACATTAAACTTTAATTATGATATCCAGGATTTAGAAAATAGTTCGATTGAAACTTTTCTTAATTACAAACAACTATGGATCGTAACAACGGAATTTATGGGCGGCAATACTCAGAGTTTGCTTTCATCTTATGTTAAGAACGGTGGTCACCTTGTGATTTATCCAGCAATCCCAACATTAGATTTATATCTAAATAACTGCACTGTCTTAAAAGATGCGATGCAAATTCAATTTACAAAATCTGTAAGTCCCAACAAGATTGAGGCATTTGGCATTGAAGATGTTTTTACCGTTTTCAGAGAAAAACAGATTTTCCAAATAAAAGATGCAGAAGTAATATCAAAGACAAAAACGAACGAGCCTTGTGGAATTCAGAAGAGAATAGGTAATGGCTCAATTACAGCGCTTGGATATGCTTTCGGAAACACAACTGACAATCACTTACGTCTCTTAGAAAAAATTATTTCATTAGATAATATCAAAAGACAGGCAAAGGTTTCAGATCCTGATATCCAATTTGTTATCCGCAAAGGAAATAAATATTCCTATATGTTTTTGTTAAATTATCACAATGAGATGAAAACATTTAAGGTTAATTCAGTGAAATGCACATTAAATCCTTTTTCTTGTAAGATTGTAAAGAGGAAATAGGATTTTCATTTAATGTATGTTAATATTTCCGTCAGATATGCGATAAAATAGTTATCGAAATTTTTCGATGCTTTGTATAGTGGACTCAAAAAACTCAACAAATAAATTGACAGATTTTATAAATTTAATATCGTATATATATGTAAAGGTTAGCATTTTTAATCATCTCGGTGAGAAAGTTAAAAATCTTACTAATGAGGAATTTGATGCCGGTGAGAATAAAATTATTTGGAAAGGTTTGAATAATTATAATAATCCGGTCAGTTCAGGAATTTATCTTTATAAGATTATTTCAGGCAATAAGGTTCTTCACGGAAAAATGATTATACAGAAATAAATCTGATATGAATTCAATCTTTGTTAAATCAAAAATCTGTTGTCCTAATTTTTTCATTCTGATATTTATATTTATATTTATTTTATTTGGTTGTTCTTCTGAAGAAATCAAAATAAAAAAGATAAAATTCTGGGCGATGGGAACAGAAGCTGAATATGTTACAAAGCTTGTTCCTGAATTTGAAAAAAGAAATCCGGGAATTAAAGTGGAAGTTCAACAGATCCCATGGACAGCGGCGCAAGAAAAATTAATTACAGCCTTTGCTAGCGATAATACTCCGGATGCCTGTCAACTAGGAAACACCTGGGTTCCTCAATTTGCTTATTTAAATGGTATCATAAGTTTAGATAAATTTGTTGGCAATTCCTCAATAGTAAAAAAAGAAAATTATTTTGATGGAATTTGGGATACGAATGTAATTGATTCATTAGTGTATGGTATTCCATGGTACATTGATACGAGAGTTATATTTTATCGATCTGATATCTTTAAAAGAGCGGGATATGATACACCACCTAAAACCTGGGCTGAACTTTATGATCTTTCAAAAAAAATAAAGTCTCTTTTTCCAAATAAAGAAAAATATGCAATTTATCTTCCGACAAACGAATGGGCACCGTTTATAATCTTTGGTCTTCAGGCAGGAGCGGATATATTAAAGGATAATAATTCCCGAGGAGATTTTAGTTCTAAAGAATTTAAGACAGCATTTGAATTTCTAATAAGATTTCATAAGGAAAATTTAGCGCCTTTAGGAATATCTCAAGTTACTAATGTTTATCAGGCTTTTGCAGAGGAATATTTTTCGATGTATATCTCTGGTCCATGGAACATCAACGAATTCAAAAAATGGATGGTAGGTAATCTTGCTGATAAATGGAATACAGCACCGCTTCCCTCCAAAGATAATAATTATCCGGGTGTTTCGTTAGCGGGTGGAGCAAGTTTAGTGATCTTTAAAAATTCAAAACATAAATCTGAAACGTGGAAATTCATAGAATATTTATCAGAGAGTTCTACACAGATTAAATTTTTCAAATTAGTTAATAACCTGCCTGCTGTAAAAGAAGCCTGGAAAGATTCTTTAATTTCGCAAGATGTTTATATGAAAGCATTTTATGAGCAATTTAATAATGTTTCGGCAACACCAAAAATTCCTGAATGGGAACAAATTGCATTTTCTAAAGTGCAGCAGTATGCAGAATTAGCAGCTCGTGGAGTTATGAGTGTAGATGAAGCATTGAGGAATCTTGATAAGGATGTTAATATTATTCTTGAAAAAAGAAGATGGCTTATTGGAAATAAGTAATGATAAGGCCAGCCATAAATAAAAATAAATTTTCTACTTCTTCAAGAGCGGCTTATGTGTTTCTTGCTCCTGCTCTTTCCTCAATTTTTGTATTCTTTTTTATTCCGGTTATTGCCGCATTTATAATCAGCTTTACTGATTTTGATATTTATGCATTAGGCGATATAAGTACTGTCCGATGGGTTGGTTTTAGTAATTATTTAAAATTATTTGATGATCCGCTTTTTTGGCAGGCATTAAAAAATACTTTTTATTTTGTGATTGTTACTGGACCTGTATCAATTGCAGTATCTCTTACAGCAGCATTGTTATTAAACTCTAAGCTTGTAAAATATAAAGCAATATTTCGTCTAAGCTATTTCATACCTGTTGTCACCACACTCGTTGCTGTGGCAATCGTTTGGAGATTTATATATCATCCAAAATTCGGGATAAT
Organism: Ignavibacteriaceae bacterium; assembly: GCA_022865965.1. Taxonomy (GTDB): domain Bacteria; phylum Bacteroidota; class Ignavibacteria; order Ignavibacteriales; family Ignavibacteriaceae; genus JAGXRK01. Next base: position 5,968 of record JALHTS010000320.1, on the reverse strand, counting down.
GAATTATTTACTAAGTATGATTGCAATAAACCCAATCGACTGGTTGGGTGATCCGCTTTGGGCAATGCCAGCAATTATGCTAATGTCTGTATGGAAAAATTTTGGTTATAATATGATAATTTTTATTGCCGGCTTGCAAAATATTCCCGAAGATCTTTACGAAGCAGCAGATATTGAAGGAGCAAGTGCCTGGCAAAAATTTAGACACATAACTTTACCAATGCTTGCACCAACAACTCTTTTTATCAGTATTATAACAATGATCGGTTACTTTCAGTTGTTTGCAGAGCCTTACATAATGACGCAAGGTGGACCGCTGAATAAAACACTTAGTATTGTTCAATATATGTATCAAGAGGGTTTTAGATGGTGGAATATGGGTTACTCAGCTTCAATTGCTTTTATTCTGTTCTTCATAATTTTTCTTGGCACTCTTATACAGTTTAAACTTCAAAAGAGCGAAAAGACATGAAGACAAAGAAAATTCTTTTATATATTTTTTTAGGGCTTACTTCAATATTAACGCTCGTTCCATTCATTTGGATGATATCAGCATCATTTATGGCTGATGGTAAAGCGAGTGTGTTCCCTCCAGTATTTTGGCCTGCTGAATTTGTGTTTAGTCAGTACGAAACCCTTTTTGTAAGATTAAGTATGGTTCGTAATTTTTTTAATAGTTTGCTTCTAGCTTTTTCAGTAACCATCATATCATTATTCTTCAATTCTATGGCAGGATTTGCATTTGCAAAATATCGTTTCATTGGGAAAAACAAATTATTTAACCTTTTGCTAAGTTCGATGATAATTCCGAGTCAGGTTACTATGCTCCCATTATTTCTCATGTTGAAATCCATGGGTTTAATAAATACATACATGGCTATAATTATTCCCGGGCTTGCAAATATTTTTGGCATATTTTTAATAAGACAATACGTATTAGCAATACCAGATAGCTTAATTGAAGCTGCAAAGATAGATGGCGCTACTGATTTCCAGATTTACAGAAAAATCATCTTGCCACTTGCTATTCCGATTTTAGTAACACTTGCAATATTCACTTTTCTCGGAACATGGAATGATTTTCTGTGGCCGCTGATTGCCTTAACAGATGATTCAATGTACACCTTGCCTGTTGCCTTAGCAAACTTAATGGGCGAACATACTAAAGATCCCGAGTTGATGATGGCAGGATCGGTGTTGACGATTATACCGGTAATTATCGTCTTTCTTGTACTTCAAAAATATTACATCAGAGGTATTATGATGGGAAGCGTAAAAGAATAATGCACAATACTCAAAAAAGAATTTGAAATTAAAGAAATAAAATTTTATGGCAGAAGTAATATTAAAAAATGTTTCAAAAGTTTTTGAAGGTGGAAATAAAGTTGTAATAGATGCTAATTTTAAAGTAGAAGATAAGGAATTCGTTGTGCTGGTTGGTCCATCCGGTTGCGGAAAAACCACTACATTAAGAATGATAGCAGGGCTTGAAGAAATTTCCGGCGGCGAAATTTATATTGATGGTAAACTTGTCAATAATCTTCCACCCAAAGATCGTGACATTGCAATGGTTTTTCAGAACTATGCACTTTATCCGCACATGACAGTGTTTGAAAATATGGCATTTGGATTGAAACTTAAAAAGTATGATAAAAAAGAAATTGAACTAAGAGTTAACGAAGCTGGAAAAATTCTTGGGTTAGAAAATTATCTAAACAGAAAACCTAAAGCACTTTCAGGCGGACAAAGACAGCGAGTTGCTGTTGGCAGAGCCATAGTGCGTAAACCAAAAGTATTTTTGTTTGATGAACCGCTTAGTAATCTTGATGCAAAACTGAGAGTGCAAATGCGAACCGAAATATCAAAACTGCACAAGCAGCTTGGTGCCACTATGATTTATGTTACTCACGATCAAACGGAAGCAATGACTATGGGTGATAGAATAGTTGTAATGAAAGATGGTATAGTAAATCAAGTTGATACTCCAATGAATTTGTATAATAAGCCTATTAATCAATTTGTTGCCGGATTTATAGGCAGCCCCGCTATGAATTTTATTGATGTAAATGTAAATAAGGAAAATAAACTTAGTAGTAAAAAAGGAGAATTAAATTTTAGTTTATCTGCTGAACACATAAATCGATTAAAAGATCATTCAAATAAAGAAATCACACTTGGAATAAGACCCGAAGACATTCGGTTAGAAAAAAACATTAATAAAGTAATTGAGATTGAAGTTTTAGCAGATGTAATTGAACCAATGGGTAATGAAACCTTCATTTATTTTGAAGTAGAAAAAATTCAATTTATTGCGCGGGTAAATCCTTCAAAAGAATTAAAGATAGGTGGAAAAATTAAACTGTACATTGATGAAGCAAAACTTTATTTCTTTGATAAGGAATCAGGAAATTACATTATTTAAAGTATTTAGTAATTGGAATTAAGATTAAAGAATAATTACTTTTTCAAAACTATTACTATCAGATATAAAATAATTGGGGCGGATGTTTTATATGTTTATTAAACAAAAACATCTTCTATTTCTCTTCTATGGACTATTGTAATAGTTGTTTTTATTGCACCTATTGTAAAAAAAAAATACGAGAAAACCTCAACAAAACGTAATTGAGGCTTATTTTATATGTGCGGAGAGTCAGGGACATTATGTGAAGTCAAAAAAGATAAAAGCTCTTGGAACACACCTATCTCATCACTCACCTTACTTGCCTCTTAAACGTTTTGCCGGAGTTCCTGTCAAATAACATAGCTGGAATTAGGTCAATTTCAGTTAGATGGGTTTGCTATATAAAAAATAAGGTGCGATTTCTTACGATTTTCGCACCTTTTGTGCACCCAGCGGGATTAGGATAGAATTACTTATGTAGAGACTATTTACTGCCGGGTACAATTAAAGATTCTGAATATGGAGAAACCCCTTTTTTCATACTCAAAACAAAAGCAAATCTATTTAAATTTGCCAACTGTTAATTGACCTTAACCCAAAACAAACATATTTTTAACTGTCTTTAAGATTATTCTTAGACGTTCCTACTGATATTGCCCTCAATTATCCTTCTTTTTCTGGCGGGGGCTGACTTTATGTTAGGTGCTGGAACTTATAAATAGCCTTTAATAAATTTTATAGATGATAGATGAGAAATTTATTCGGGAATATCTTCAATAGAATTTATAATCGTTTACTTATAGATATAAGTAATAAAAGAACTTAGAATGAAATTTAGAAAAACAAAGCGGTCGGTAGATTAGAAAAAATTCTAAACTATCTACCAAAACAGTAATAAATAATTTTATATAAGTAATAGTTATACTACCTAATAATACAAAAGGAGTTTACATTATGTCAGAATTACACAGAATAAAAATCAAAAGAGGTGAAGTAGAAATTGAAATTGAATCTACAGAAAAAAACTACTTAAATAGTAAATTAAATGAATTGCTCGAATATAATTTTGGTAAAGAAAAAGTTAAAGATCATACTCCACCTAGCAAACCAGCCACCCCTAGAAGTCATAAATCTTCAAAAAAGAAAGAATCTAAAGAGAAAAAGGAAGAACAATTAGACATATCTGGCTTAGTCAACCACATTAAAGAACAAGATGAATATAAACATATTGAAAAAAATGTTTTAGATAAAAGAGATAGGTTACCCAAAATATTGATGTGCTTTTATTATGCAGAAAAGTATTTAGATACTCCCTATTTAACAACGGGTAACGTTGAATTAATTACTGATCAATTTAGTGCAAAAGTCAAAACATCCAATGTATCAACAACAATAAAAGATAATCTTAAGTATTTTAGTCAAGACCAAGTCCGAAAGCAAGGCGCATTAATTAGATACAAATTAAATAGAACTGGAACGCAAGAATTTGAGAAGTTTAAGAAAGACGGTGGAGTCAAATCGTAATGCCTTCATTTTCAAAAGCTGACCTTATTAATGGTTTATGTCCACCATTAGATAAAACCCTAGTAAACCAATTATTAGATGAATTCTTATCTATTGAAAAAAGATTTATACAACGTGATTGGGAGCCAGCAACTCTTGATGGCGGTCAATTTTGTGAAGCTGCTTCTAGAATAATTAATCATATCGACTCAAATAACCTAAATCTCCGTAAAGGTGTTTCCAGTTGCGTAGATTACATTGAAGATCAAAACAATTCAAATATTCATCATTATCCTGATAGGAAATCGTCATTGCATACAATTAGGGTAATAAAATCTGTTTATAAATTTAGATCGGATCGTGGGGCAGTCCATATTGATCCAGTTTACACTGCTAACCATATAGATTCGAGAATGGTTCTAGAAAATGTCCGATGGATATTATCAGAAATATTAAGAATATTTTGGCAAAATGATCGCGCAAAAATATCTAAAATAATAAAAGAAATTGTTCAATATGATTTTCCTATAATAGGAAACTATGAAGATAAAATATTGGTTCATAGAACTGATTGCTCAGCGGAAGAAGAGCTTCTATTATTATTGCATTTTGCTGGTATTGAAGGATATTCAAGAAAACAATTAGGTGAATATATTCAAAAAGACAACGCCCAAGTTACTCGCGCAATTAAAAAACTATCTTCTAATAAATTTCGCCAAATCATAAAGTTAAATAATGGTAATTATCGGTTAACAGATCCCGGGATATTACGTGTCCAAAAAGAGTTATATAATAAATTAAAATTATAAAGTTTTGGTAGTATTATCTACCGCTCAAGGCGACAGCCTATTCGCGCTCGGCATTTGTGTAATTTTAAGTAGCGTTGTAAAAGTGAGTTGCTCTTTAAAGTAGATTGCAATAAAAAAGTGTATACAAAATTATTGGAGAAGAATAATATGGAAGTCAAAATAGAAAATGATAAACTTATCATTAGCATTGAATTACAAAAACCAACACCCAGTGCATCTGGCAAAACATTAGTGGTTGCAACAACGCACGGTAACGTGAAAACAGATTGTGTAATTGATGGCAAACCTGTGGTAGTTGGTCTAAACGCTTATATAAAAAAATAAATTATTAATAATTGCCTAATAGACCTAAATAGGAAATTAACGCCGACAGCCAAACAGGCGAGGCCGTTGGGCATAATATATTTATTCAATGTTAGGCAATATGAAAGCATTGGTTTTAGGTGCGAGCGGAGCAACGGGCAAATTGGTAGTGCAACAGCTTGTCAAAAAGAACATTCAAGTTCGGGTAGTTGCGAGAGAATCTGCCATTATACCTAGGCAAATATCAGATGATAAGAGCATCGAGATAATAAAAGGAAATATAAATGACTTTGAGATTGCAAAAATCAAAGACCTTGTAAAAGATTGTGATTCTGTTATCTGTTGCCTTGGCCATAACATAAGTTTTAAAGGGATTTTTGGTCCTCCCCGTAAACTGGTTTCCAATACCGTTGCGAAAATAATTGAAGCCTTACAGTCCCTAAACCTGAACCCAAAGTTTATTTTAATGAGCACAACCGCATATACAAACAGAAAGACAGGAGAAGTAAACGCCTTCGGAGAAAAGATAGTATTCTCGTTACTAAAAGTCCTATTACCTCCCCACAAAGATAATATGCTTGCAGCTAATCATCTTGTTTACAAATTAGGTTCAAAAACCAATATTGATTGGGTAGCAGTTCGCCCGGATTCGCTTTTCGATGAAGAAAGTGTGAGCAAATATGAAATACATAATAATAAAATACGAAGTGCGATTTTTAACCCCGGTAAAACAAGCAGAATAAACGTCAGTCATTTTATGGTAGGGCTGATAACAAGTGACCAATTGTGGCGGGAATGGAAGCATAAAACTCCAGTTATCTATAACAAAGAATAAGAATCTTGCACCCTGTGTTTGAAAATAAAGATAAACACAATTTGCTAAAATATCGGCAGGTCGTCATACCCATACAAATTTTCTTTGGAGATGATTTGAGTTTTACTGAAAAGT
>JALHTS010000319.1 GCA_022865965.1 Ignavibacteriaceae bacterium | reverse complement strand
TTAAAATAGGTGTACAGTCTGCTATTGTTAAAACTAAAGCAAGATTAAACCGTGAAGTAATTAATGCATCACTTTCACCGCAATTACCGGATGATTCAACTATTGTAATTATATCTGAGTGAATCTGATTCTGGTAGACTATTTCATCATTCTTAAATTCTAAATGGCCAAAGAAAATTTTCCTGTTTTCTAAAACAGTAGTTATATCATCATCAACATTAAGAGACAAATTAAAGCAGTACGGAGGTTCTCCGTTATGGCCTATTTTAGTGCTAACCCCTGCAACTATTTGAGGAAAACTATTGAATATATGCGGCTTTATTATGAACATAATTGATTTTTTTGAAGAATAATTTAATGAAATTTAATATCTGTTATTAGAGTCACATTACTTAATTGAAGAAGGATTCTATTAGTATTATATTGTCCACAGTTTTTTCAATAAAAAGGGATATTATCTTGAGAATACTTGTTTCAAATGATGACGGAATTGATTCCGCCGGAATACATGCACTTGTTAATTCGTTAAAAGAAATAGCAGAAGTTACTGTTGTAGCACCTCATACAGAACAAAGCGCTGTTGGTCATTCTATCACAATGCAAACTCCTCTCAGAGTTTTTGAATATCATAAAGACGGTAAGTTTTTTGGATATGCTGTTGGCGGAACTCCTGCCGATTGTGTAAAAATGGGAATCAGAAATTTAATGACCAGTCCTCCTGATCTTGTTGTTTCGGGAATAAATCACGGTTCTAACACCGCAATAAATATTATTTACTCGGGAACGGTTTCAGCAGCCAGAGAAGCAGCTATTATGGATGTACCTGCAATTGCAATTTCCATTACAAGTCATGCTGTAAAGGATTTTAGTTTTCCTGCCAAAGTTGCTCAAATGCTTGTAAAAGAAGTTCACGAAAAAGGATTGCCATTAGGTACAATGCTGAATGTAAATGTTCCAAACATTCCTGAAGAAAAAATTTCAGGTATTCTTGTTACTAAACAAGGAAAGTCAAAGTGGGACGATATTTACGAAAAACGCGTTGATCCTTATGGTAGAAATTATTATTGGCTAACAGGTAATTTATTAGAAGTTGATCACGAGCTTGACATTGATCAGGCTGCAATAAAAAATAATTATGTTTCTGTTTCACCAATTCATTTTGATCTTACAGATTACAAAACATTTGATTCGATGAAAGAATGGAATATCGAAAAACTTTTTCATGCGAAAACAACTTGAAATTTATCATATAAACGCATTCACGACAAATCCTTTTGAAGGTAATGCGGCTGCAGTGATGTTTGGTAATGATTTAACCGAACATCTGATGCAGCAAATAGCAAATCAAACTAATTATTCCGAAACAGCTTTTCTTTGTTCCTCTTCTAAAGCTACATACAAACTAAGATGGTTCACTCCTTTAAAGGAAGTTGATATTTGTGGACATGCCACAATTGCTTCTCTTCACTTCTTAACTGAAAAAGAAATAATTCAAATTTCTAATTCTTTAACTTTTGAAACGCGCTCCGGTATTCTTAATTGTTCAATTCATTCAGGTGAATACGGAATGCGATTGCCGGTTTGTTCTGTTAGAGAATTAACCCAACTAAAAGAAGAAATAATCAGTGCATTTAATATTCCGGAAAATATTATTGATATTGATACTCCTTTTTTCACATTGAGTAACAACTTCCTTTTTATTAAAATAAAATCGTATTCTGAGCTAATTTCTTATACTCCAAAATTCAATAATGAAAGTGAAATATTTAGGAAATATCCGGATGTGTCATTATACACGACAGAAACCATTGAAGAGAAAAATACTGCTCACCAGAGATTTTTCGCTCCCGGATTTGGAATAACCGAAGATCCGGTTACAGGTTCTGCCTCTGCATACTTAGCTTTAGTTCTGTTAAAAGCAGGATTAGTATCAAAAGATATTCTAAAGGAATCGATAACAGTTGAGCAAGGCGATCATCTAGGAAGAAAAGGCAGGGTTAAAGT
>JALHTS010000318.1 GCA_022865965.1 Ignavibacteriaceae bacterium | reverse complement strand
TTGATCGATCTTCAAGAGGATTATAAACTTTAGTAGCCGATGCATCAGTCTGCGTAAATCTTAAAACTTTTGTTGCAGTTTTTCTAAAGTTCATCTTGGGAGATTTTGAAATGGCAATGCGAAACTCTTTGGAAACTTTAACTTCACTGATCTTTGAAGGCTGAATTCTTTCTGGTTTATAAGAAATGACGTGAGTAGAAAGATCATCTATTCCAGGTATCATAAATCTTTTTACTTCCGGAAAAGGTAATTCACTTATATCAATTATATAATCTGTCAGGTTAATTAAATTTTCTTTACTAAGAAAATTTTTATTGAACAATTCTATTTCATAAACTTCGGGTAAAAGTTCAGTAAGTTTATTTTCAATGGCAGGAGATTTAACCAGCAAATCTATATGTTTAATTTCGGTTCCTGAAAATCTGAGCTGAAATTGTTTAGCAGAGCCTTGAGAAATTGTGAAATCGTAAGGTGTGATCTGAGTTATAATTTCAATTAGAAAATTCTTTTTTACTGTTTCCTCATCAGATTGTAAAAGTTTATTACTGAAAGAAATATTTTGTGGTTTTGGAATTGTAAAAAAAACAAGAGCAGCTTTTGTTTTTTTTAATACAAGATTTTCAACCGCAAAAAAAATTTTTCCCGGAGGAAAAGGAAATTTTAATTTTTTAGGTTTTGGTACATCCAGCTTACCTATCTTTATTTCCTTGGGAAAATACGCAACATAAAATTCACCTATTTCAATATTGGTTTTTAATGGTACTCTTAACCAATTGGAAAACTCATAATTGTCTGTATATTCAATTTTAGAAACGGAAGCAGCAACCTTTTCTCTTACTTTTTTCAGCATTATAAAATATTAGTCATTAGTTTTCTGACTTTGAACCTGTTCACATGCAATTTTTAATCTATCAAATGGTTCAATAAGATTTCTGTGTTCGGCGATTCTTTCAAGACTTTCTTTAATACCCTGAAGTTCAGACTCAAACTTTTTAGATGTTTCAATATAAAGTTTTTCACCACTTGATTGCTTAATTTCTTCTGCTTTGGAACCGGCTCTGGATTTTGATTTCTCATCAGTGGTTATACGTAAAACTCTGATTGCCTGCTTACTGTTTGCACCAAGAAACAAAGGGTCCTTAACCAAAATCAAATCAATTTGTTCATTAATAGCGTTCAATAGCGGTACAGAAATAAGTTCAACAAGAACATGTTCCAGCAGAACATCGCCGTATAATGTTTTCTGAAATGTTGTTGGTTTGACTGGTGCGGTTACTCTGAACTCCAAAGGTTTTGTTTCAGCATCTGCAACAAGTATAGCACCCATTATTCCACCGTTATCTTCGAGAGTGTAGGTTTCCAAAAAAGCAATTTTTCCGATTTCCATTTTTTAACTCCGCTTAATTGTTTATAAAATATCAATAGGTAGTATGATTAACTTAATCTACTATATATCATGCTAAGTGCCAGAATTATGATTATGGGCAAACATTTCTTAATTGGAAAATATTTCCTCTGATACCCGAAATTAATGTAATAGAACAGGATAAAAACTAATGATTTATAGAGAAAAAAGAACTTTATTTCCGTTAAAGACTAAATCTGACTAAATGAAAAGTAAATATTTCAGTCACCATTAAATAAATTCCGATTTTTTAGTCTTTATAAGCCTGATGTTATATCACCAAAATTTGAGTAAAAGATTTTATATACCTTGTAATTATTACCGAATTGGAAAGATTTAATGCATAATTTTAATTTTAAAAATTGCTTTGAGGTAAAATAAATAAGAAATATTAATCTGAATTTGCTTGACAATTGTGACTATACCATCTATTTTTAAGTAGACTTAATCTAAATAATATTCAAATTAGAGTTATAAATGAGAACCGCTGCAGAATTAAAATTTGGAGAAAAAGTAATAATCGATGATTTAGATCAAACCAATCCATGTTTCAGAAGATTATTAGAAGTAGGATTCACACCCGGTCAGGAAATTCAATTGATAAATACATCTGCATTTAATGATCCAATGGCTTTTGCGGTAAGAGGAACTCTAATAGCGATCCGCAAAACTGAAGCTGACTGCATAATAGTTTTATGAAGTCTACTTCTCTTACCGATCTTCCACTGATTGCGTTAGTGGGCGCTCCAAATTCCGGCAAAACAACTCTCTTCAACTATTTAAGTGGAAAAAAATTTAAGACAGTAAACTATCCTGGTTCTACTGTTGAATATTCCACAGCAAGCATTCTTCAAAAATATAACATTAAGGCTGACCTGCTTGATTCACCCGGAATAATTAGTTTAAATCCCGGCTCACCCGATGAAGAAGTTTCAATAAATTCGCTTTATAGTCATCCAAAACTTGGAACGCCTGATCTTGTAATTGTAACCGTTGATGCAAGTCAACTCACACGACATTTATTTTTAGCCAAGCAGCTTATTCATGCAGGCTTCAGATTAATAGTAGCACTAACAATGGTTGATTTGCTGAATAAAAGGCAGTACAGCATCTCCGAAAAAAAATTAAGTAATGAACTTGGATGTGATGTTATTGTTGTTAACGGAAGATCCTATGAAGGTTTTGAAAATCTTATTGAATCTATTAAGAGAAATTTAGCTTCTGCGGAAATTGAAGGTAAAAAAATTCCTTCAAGAACATTTACCGGTTCAGACAAAAATGAGTTGCTTTCTATCTATAGAGATATTGAAGGAATAGAACAAAGAGTTATTGAACCTGTCAACAATACTGGCAATTACAGTGAAATCAATATTGATAAAGTAAATTCAGAATTAATAATATTAAATCCTACACTCAAAGAAGCAATAAACAAACCTGATGAACTTACTTTAAGAATCGATAAAATTTTACTACATCGTTTCTGGGGATTATTCTTCTTCTTTGTGATAATGGCAATTACTTTTACATCCATTTTTTGGTTTGCTCAACCATTGATGGGTTATGTAGATGATTTCTTTGGAATACTTGCTCTCGCTGCTACGAATATACTTGGTAATACATGGTATGGAAAACTGGTTTCAGATGGAATTATAACCGGAACCGGTGCAGTGTTTGTTTTCTTACCACAGATATTAATTCTTTTCATGATTCTCGGATTGTTAGAAGATACAGGTTATCTTTCACGCGGAGCTATGTTGATTGATAAGCCTTTATCAAAAATCGGATTAAACGGTAAATCATTCGTACCAATGTTATCAGGTTTTGCTTGTGCAATTCCGGCAATGCTTGCTGCAAGAACAATTTCAAATAGAAGAGAAAGACTTCTTACGATTTTCATAATTCCTTTAATGAGTTGCAGTGCAAGGCTTCCTGTTTATGCGTTGCTCATAGCCTTTTTAACTCCTGGCAATAAACCATGGATCGGCGGAATTATACTAGCGATGATTTATATTTTCAGCATAATAAGTTCACTGATTGCAGCGGCACTAATAAATAAATTTAAGAACAGATTAATAAAAGCAAAGGATGATTCGTCATTTATATTGGAGCTTCCGGCTTATCGAGTACCAAAACCGCTTACTGTAATAAGAAATTCCTATGAGAGTGCGAAGCAATATATTAACCA
>JALHTS010000317.1 GCA_022865965.1 Ignavibacteriaceae bacterium | reverse complement strand
CAAAAGAGGCAAAAACAGAATTACTCCTGAAAGATTTGAAGTGCTGAATGCCGCTATTGACCACGATGGACATTTCGGTGCAGACGATCTTTTTATTAAAATGAAAAATGCGAATTCAAGAGTTTCAAGAGCAACGGTTTATAATACTCTTGAACTTCTGGCACAATGTGAGCTTATCACTAAAAGAAATTTCGGCGATCATATCAATAGGTATGAAAGCAGTTATAAAAAACAAACCCACGATCATCTTATTTGCATAGACTGTGGCAAGATCATTGAATTTTCAGATGCAAAATTTAAAATGCTGCCAACAGCAATTAGTGAAGAATTAGGTTTTGATTTCGACAGTTATTCATTTAATATTTTTGCCCGATGTAAAGACAAGACAAAGTGTGAAAAGAACAAATAAATTTTAAGCAGAACTTTATACATCCATTTGAAAATATAATTATGCAAACAACTAAGTATCCGCTTAACTGGAAGAAAAAAGATTTTTCAATTAAAATATTTTGTTCAATCCCAAACATTGCAACAGGTATTCTCATCAAGGCTAGTGAAGCACTTTTTGTTGTTGATCCCGGCGATGGAATTCTACGGGATTTAAATAAAGAAATCAAACCGAATGAAATATTAAAAATCTCAGATGTATTTATCACTCACGGACATCACGATCACATCGGCGGTGTATGGTCACTTCTTACCTATATGCGGGTGATGAATAGAAAAATTCCATTAAATATACATTATCCAAAAGGATGTGTGGAAATAGAGACAATTCATGGCGCTTTTCAGAAAGTATATGCAAGCTCTCTTTCCTACAAAATAAATTTAAAAATGATTGATGATAAAAAATCTTTCAGAAGTAAAAATGTAAGCATAAAGCCCTTCCCTGTTATACATAAAGAGTATCTTCAGGATGGAGTAGCAACAAGACAAGTTCCGGCACTTGGATACAATTTCTCTTATGATAAAATGAGAATCTGTTACGGAGGCGATACCGCCTACTGTGAAGAACTTGTAAAGAATGCAAAGAATGCCGACCTGGCAATTATTGAAGCTGGACACGAAGATGATAAAAATCAAGATGAAATACATATGACAACTTCTGAGGCCAAATCAATCGGTGAAACAGCTAAAGAATATTTTCTTGTCCACGTTCCTGAATAGTCCTTTAAAATTAAATTAAGGAAAATATGACAAACTTAATTCTAATAAATATAGTATTGATGATTTCATTAAACTTAACAGTCCAGGCTCAGGTTCACGATGATCCTTATAAATTTGAAGGTGAAAAATATTTTAGAAATATTAAGATGATTTCTGAAAAAGGTGAAAATGCAGAAGCTTACTTTTCATTCAATGATAAAAAATTAATTTATCAATCATCTTTTGGTGATATGGATTGCGACCGGATATTTACAATGAATATTGATGGATCGGAAAAAACTTTGGTGTCTATCGGGAAAGGAAGAACGACCTGCGCTTATTATTATCCCAACAATGATAAAATACTCTATGCATCAACACATCATTATGCCGATGATTGCCTTGCACCGCCGGATAGATCAAAAGGTTATGTGTGGAAATTATATGATGAATTCGACATATTTACAGCCAATGCTGATGGAAGTAATATTGTGCAACTTACAAATTCAGGCAAGTATGATGCAGAAGCAACGATCTCACCAAAAGGAGATAAAATAGTATTTACTTCAACTCGAGACGGTGATCCTGAAATTTACGTAATGGATCTGGATGGCGGCAATCAAAAAAGAATAACTTTTGAAAAAGGATATGATGGTGGAGCATTCTTTTCACATGATGGAAATAAAATTGTTTTCCGTGCCAGCAGGCCCGTTACTGAAAGTGAATTAATTGATTATGACAAGCTTGTAAAAGAAAATCTTTTACGTCCGACTAAGTTTGAAATTTTTATAATGGATGCTGATGGGAAAAATGTAAAGCAAGTTACAAATCTCAGTAAAGCTAGTTTTGCACCTTTCTTTCATCCAGGTGGAGAAAAAATAATTTTCTCATCAAATTATGGAGCAAAAAATCCAAGGGATTTCAATTTATTTCT
>JALHTS010000316.1 GCA_022865965.1 Ignavibacteriaceae bacterium | reverse complement strand
GGTTTGATTTGTAGTTGAAGTATCAACCAGGGAAACAAACTCTTCCCTGGTTAAATAAGAATTGTTTACCTTAGCAACGTAATCAGTTTGCTCGGGTTCTTTCTTACAACCTAAAGACGTTATAAGAAAAAAAACTATTAAAACTTTAGTCACTCTCAGGCTTAAATGCCTTTTGGAGTTGATCATAATTAATCACCGGCTTATAAGTTGCCTTAAGTCTTTGAATGTATTCTTGTTCTAATCTTTTACTTTCAGATTCCTGAAATGCACCGGAAACTTCGGCTCTTGCCTCTTCAAAAGTTTTGATGCGGGAAGGTTCTTTAACATCTAACCTTAAAATAGAAAATCCGCCACTGTTAGGAATTATTTCAGTAAATTCACCAGGTTGAAGCATATCAACAGCTTTTGAAAACTCTGAGCTTCCAACAACCTGTAATTCATATCTTCCACCCTTATTTTTCACCTGGCTTCTTTCAGTCAAATTAACAACAAGAGAATCAAAATCTGCACCGCTTTTAATTTCTGTAAAATAACTGTCGGCAGCTTCACGAGATCTCACAAAAAGTTCTGTGTAAGTAACGCGATCAGGAAAAACAAATTTTTCATTGTTTGATTCATAAAACTCAGCTAATCCTGTGCTGTCTATCTTAACTTTATTCCATACTTCTTCTTCCTGTAACTTAAAGATGTGTATTCCGTTTCTATAATCATCCATCAATTCAGCAAAATCAGGATTGATTTTATCAAGTGTTAAGGCTTCTTCTTCAAGCATAAGCTCTTCACTTACTTTATTAGCTGCATTTGTAATTAGATCTGTTTTGAATACTTTGCCCACATAAGCAGGATCGGTTTTTAATTTTTCATAAAATGAACTAAAGTTGTACTTATTATTGCCATAAGTAAAAACACTTTCATCACCGATTTCAGCCATAGCGGGATATTCGATACCAATCTTCAGTGTATCCGCATAGCCAATTATTCTTTCGATTGTGGTTTTGTTCAATTGATAATTGTATTTCTCCCTGAGACCGGCAATTAAAGCATTATAATCATCCTGATATTTCAATTTTTTATAAAGGTTTCTCAAATTTTCCTTTTCAATATCATAAGATGGATATTCAGCTTTTTCAATAAGTTTAATTACATGATAACCAAAACCGGTTTGAACAACATCGGATATTTCACCAACATTTAAGTTGAACGCTGCCTGATCAAATTGTTGTACCATCTTTCTGCGTTCGAAGAAACCAAGATCACCGCCATTTGTTTTTGTTCCCGCATCGTCAGAGTATTCTTCAGCTACTTTTGCAAAGTCCTCACCATTTTTAAGTTTTTCCGCAACCAAATTAATTTTTTCCAATGCAGCAGATGAATCAACTTCACCGGCTTCATTAGTATAAGCAGCAAGAATATGGCTTGCTTTTATTTTAGGAACTCTTTCTTTTTTATCTGTTACTTTAATTAGATGAAAACCAAATTTTGTTTGAACTACTTCCGGATAAACTTCACCAACAGTAGTTTGATAAGCTGCTTGTTCAAACTCAACCGGAAGCTGAGCGGCTGTAAAGTAAAAGATATCACCATCATTTGGTTTTGAAAATTGATCTTCTGAATGTCGTTGCACTAATTCTTCAAAAGTGGCTTGCCCTGTTTTTATGCTGTCTAATAAAGCCTGGGTCAGTTCTCTTGATTGCTCTTCGTTTCTTTCGGGATTAGTTCTAATCATAAGATGACTTGCTCTTACTTCAGTTTTTCTTAAATCGTATAAATCTCTAAGTGCAGGTTCTATAAGATTTTTTTCAAGTATATAGGATGCACCAACTTTTCTCCTATATTCATTTAATTCATCTTTCAACGATTGGTCATTATCATAACCT
>JALHTS010000315.1 GCA_022865965.1 Ignavibacteriaceae bacterium | reverse complement strand
AACTCTTTTGGGCGGTGAAAGAAACACAAAAAAAATTGAGGGTTTTGCACTCGGCAATTCTCCGTTTGAGTATGTTAGAAAAATAGTTGAAGGTAAATCAATTGTTTTTTATACTACAAATGGAACCAAAGCAATTGTTAAGGCTAAGTTCTCAGAGAATTTACTTATCTGTTCATTTCTTAATATATCGGTAGTTGCAAAATATATTGCTAAACTTGGAAATGATGTAGAAATTTTGTGTTCCGGAAGAAATAATTTATTTTCACTTGAAGATTCTGTCTGTGCGGGAAGACTCGTAAAGGAGATTGCTAAATTAAACAATGATTTGGTACTTAATGATTCAACTCTTGCTGCCATGACGCTTGATGATAAATTCGGTTCTGATCTTCTTGATATGATAAGAAACTGTGAGCACGGGAAAATTCTTCTTGAAAATGGATTTGAAAAAGACATTGAATTCTGCAGTCAAATAAATGTAATAGATATTATTCCTTACTTCAAAAGCGGAACGATTAAAGCTTTAATGCACTAGAATTGAGGTAATTGCGTTCTTACAAAATTATGTGTGCGCATGAATTATTTTTATACTTGAACCTAACTTTAATTGCTGTTTTCGGATAAACCGATAAGTTGTTATGCCCTTAAGAAAAAAGAAAAATATTAAACGTAATGGTACTGCTGGAAAAAATACAAACGGCAGCAGTTACTTTAATATGTCCGGTGATAAAAAGAAAAAGATAATAGGAATACTTGTAATACTTATTTCGTTTTATCTTTTCGTAAGCATTCTCTCATTCGACCGCAGAGATGAAGCACTTCTTACAAACTTATTTGACGATATAAGCATTTCCTTCGATACAAAGATTGACACTTATAACTGGCTTGGTATAACAGGTGCACATGTTTCAAAATTTCTTGTAAAAGAAGTACTTGGATATTTTTCCATTTCGATTCCTTTTCTTTTATTTTTATTCGGAATACTTTTCTTCAGGAAAATAAATTTCAGATTATTTATACATCTTTCAAATTTTACTCTGCTATCTTCATTTATCATCGCTTCTTTCTTTGGAGTGTTGCGCACAAATTACGATGTTTTTTCTTCAACCCTTGAGCTTGCAGGTGGTATTGGCGATATATTAGGAAACTTTCTTGCAGGAATTCTCGGCGGAATTGGAAGTGTTTTGTTACTGATTACTTCTTTTATCGTTTTAATGATAATTTCTTTTGATATAAAGTTTGAAAATATTTTCTCATTTATTAAAGGATTGTTTGTAAGCTCTGTTGATAAAGTAAAAGATGAATGGGAAAACTCGGGCGAAGACAAAAATCTTGATAAAATTAAAAAACTTGGTGAAGAAAAGAAGAAGAAACGTAAAGAGAAAAAATCCGGTGAAGAAATTACTGCTGATGATTTAATGGAGCAGGAAGAAGACGATCAAACAAAGATTACTATAATTCGTAAAGATGACACTCCTACTCAAATTCCTGAAAGTCCGGTTATAAAAGAAGAAGTTAAAAAAGTTGATCTTGAAAAAACAGGTGAAGCAGCAGTTAAAGATGAGGAGAAAGAGAAGGAAGCCAAATTACCAGATCAATGGGATGAGGACATAAGTTATAAAATGCCAGGCTTCGATTTACTTGATCCAATTCCGGAAGAATCTTACCAGGTTGCTGAAGAAGAGTTGACTCACAATGCAGAGCTGCTTAAAGAAAAGCTTAGACTTTTCGACATTGAGATAAAAGATATTTCTGTTACTCCCGGTCCTGTAGTTACACTTTATGAAATTGTTCCTGCACCGGGTGTTAAGATAAGTCGTATTGTCGGACTTGAAAACGATATTGCACTGGCTTTAGCAGCACGCGGAATAAGAATAATTGCCCCGATTCCCGGTAAAGGTGCCATAGGTGTTGAAATACCAAATGCAAAAGCCTCTGTCGTGAATGCAAGATCTGTTCTTGGTAAAATATCCGAATCTAAAGCTGAGCTTCCTCTTGCTTTAGGTAAAACTATAAGCGGGGATGTTTATGTAACTGATCTTTCTAAAATGCCGCATTTGCTAATAGCAGGTTCAACCGGTTCCGGTAAAAGTGTTGGAATAAATATGATTGTGTCTTCACTTCTTTATTCCAAACATCCTTCGGAAGTTAAATTTATAATGGTTGACCCGAAAAAGATAGAACTTTCGCTCTACAATAAATTAAGAAGACATTACCTTGCAGTTTCTCCTGATCTTGATGAAGAAATAATAACTGCACCACAGAACGCTGTGTTAATGTTAAAGTCAGTTGAATATGAAATGGAACGGCGTTACGATAAGCTTGCCAAAGCAGGGGTGCGTAATATTGTTGATTACAATAAAAAAGTATCCGATCCTAAAACAAAACCACATGATACCGATACAATAAAACATCATCCGGTTCCTTACCTTCTCGTTATTATTGATGAGCTCGCCGACTTGATGATTACTGCCGGTAAAGAAGTTGAAGAACCAATAACACGATTAGCACAGCTTGCAAGAGCAGTGGGAATTCATCTTGTGCTTGCAACTCAGCGTCCTTCGGTTAATGTTATAACTGGTGTGATAAAAGCTAATTTCAGTTCGAGAATTGCTTACCAGGTTGCAACAAAAATTGATTCAAGAACTATACTTGATATGAACGGAGCTGAGCAGCTTTTGGGAAGCGGCGATATGTTGTTTCTTCCAACAGGTTCGCCAAAACCGATTAGAATTCAGAATGCTTTTATTTCAACAGATGAAGTTGAAAGACTTACTAATTATATTTATTCACAACCGGCTTACTCTAAACCATATTTTCTACCATCACTATACGATAAGAAGAAAGATGCTGCGGCCGGATATTTAGGAGATCTTGATCCGATGTTTGAAGATGCGGCAAGAGTGATTGTAAGACATCAACAAGGTTCGGTATCGCTGCTGCAGAGAAGATTAAAGCTTGGTTACTCGCGTGCTGCAAGAATAGTTGATCAACTTGAAGAAGCTGGAATTGTTGGTCCGAATGACGGCAGTAAAGCGCGAATTGTTCTGGTTGAAAACGAGGAACAACTTGAAACAATTTTGCGAAACGTATAGCAATTGATAAATCAGATTTGCCTTTTTTAGAACAGTTAATGAAAGATAAGAAATAATGCCTGTAGAAATGTTCAAAACTTTTGAAGAAGCTGAAAGAGCCTTGTGGAATTTTAATCCAGATAAGGAATACTTCAGAAAGGTAACAGAGTTTTACGGATTGTTTACAAGGCTTTCGAAATTTTCCTATCCAAAAGGAGTATTTAAATTTCGCACATTTGAGGAAGCGGAAGAACATAAAATGAATGCTATCATAAATGCAGCATTAAAAAGAAATTCATAAGATTGGTGTATTAAGATGTCACAGAAGAGATTTATAAAATTAGTTAATAAAATATCTTGCTTAAGTTTTATTGTCGTATTCTCATTCACTGGAATCTATGCACAAAATACCGGCGAAGAGTATTTAAATTCGCTTCAGAATAAGTTCAATACTATTAAAGATCTTACTGCAAATGTAGATCAAACAATAAACGGAAAATCTTCTCTTTTGGTAAAAATATTTTTTAAGAAAGAAAATAATATCAGATTAGAATTCGGAAATTCAACTATTGTTTCTGATGGTATATCGTCCTGGAATTATAATAAGAAAGAGAATAAGGTTATAATTAGCGATTATGAAGAAGATGGCTCACTGTTTTCAATTAACTTTCTTGTATATCAGTTCCCTGCACAATGCACACTAAAAGGTGAGCAGGATGGTAATCTCAGAAAACTGACACTTGCCCCCAAAAGCAAAACAGCTAATCTTGGCGAGGTTACTTTATGGATAAATAAAGAGGACTTGATTGAAAAAATTCAGACTAACGATCATGCCAACCGGTTGATTGAATTGAAATTTTCGAACATAAAAACAAATCAAAACTTATCTAATTCTAATTTCCAGTTTTCCCCACCGCAAGGAAGCAAGGTAATTGATCTCAGATAACCAAAATAAAATAATTACCTTCCGAAGCATAGTTAATTTTGTTCTATCTGTCGCTTTAGCAGCAGTGTTTCTTTACATTGCATTTCATAATGTGAACTTCTCTGATGTATGGTTTCATGTTACACGAGCAAATTTGTTCTGGATTCTAATATTTATTGTTTTAGTCTTGGTCGGACATTTACTTCGCGCAATAAGATGGAAATATATTTTACACTCAGTAAAACCTGATGTGAAACTCAAAAATCTTTTTGGTTCACTTATGGTTGGCTATGGAGTAAATGCGGTTACTCCAAAACTGGGTGAATTAACAAGAGCAGTGCTAATAGGAAGATGGGAAGGACTTTCTCGTTCATCTATGTTCGGAACAGTGATACTTGAACGTGTTATTGATGTAATTTCTCTGGGGTTTGCAATTTTAATCGCAGTATTTATTTCTTCAATAAGTTTGTATGATCAATTTCCCTGGCTTGAATCAACACTTTACATAACCGCTGCAATAATCCTGTTAGTGCTATTTGTTATATACCTTGCAGTAAGATTCAAGGAAAAATTCTATGAAACGATTATTAAGTTTTTTGGAAAATTTTCCGGTTCAATTGCCTTAACGATAGCACACATCTTTAATATGTTTACCGAAGGATTCAGAAGTCTTAAAGGGACAAAAAATTATTTCTGGACAATTTCTTTATCAGTAATAATTATGGGTGTTTATGCGGTTACATCTTATGTCGGATTTTTAATGCTTGATATTAAAAACGTAAACTTTGGTATGGGCTGGGTAATAATGAGCATTAGTGCAATAGGTGTGGTAATTCCAACTCCCGGCGGTACAGGATCATATCACACACTTGCCAAATCAACATTGGTTATGATATATGGATTTACAGAAGTTATTTCACTTGCCTATGCATTTCTCACACACATACTTTCATACATCATATCAATAGTAGGTGCTTTGATCTGCTTCTTCATACTTAACAAACAAACATCAAAAACTCTTAATGATTTTAAAACGGAGTCAGATCAATGAATAAAATATTTTTTGTTTTCATTTTAATTGTCTCAATAAATTCTTATGCACAGGATAACGAGGTGAGCGGTACAATGGGAATTGATTTTATGAGCACGCCTTCATTCAGGGACTATATAAATCAGAATTATGCTGATGGGGAAGAGATGAGTGATTTTAATTCGGCCGTTCAATTCACTGTTAAATATGGGAGATTGTTAAATCCGAATTTTATGCTTGCGGCTGAAGTTGGATACCAGATTTATTCGTACAACAATTATTTTAGTTTAGGACAATATGACGTTTCCATAAACAATATTATGCCCAGTATTCTGACGTACTATGTTGTTAGTGGGGATGGTTATAATTTTAAGTTTGGTGGTGGTGCGGGATTGAGATTACTTTATATTACTGAAAAACTTCCCGGTGA
This sequence comes from Ignavibacteriaceae bacterium, assembly GCA_022865965.1. Taxonomy (GTDB): domain Bacteria; phylum Bacteroidota; class Ignavibacteria; order Ignavibacteriales; family Ignavibacteriaceae; genus JAGXRK01. The sequence continues at coordinate 1,734 of JALHTS010000315.1, read as the reverse complement.
CGCAAATCCGACCGACTATCTTGCAACAGGATTCGGTTTATTATTAAGAGGTGAAGGCAGTACACGAATTGATGGAAATTTACATGCACACGTTGGCGCTGATATTAGATATGATATAGCCGGAAAACCCGAAAAACGTGAAGATGATCTTTCATCAAACAGAACTTTTGAAGAAGTTGAATTTAATTCTCTGATTGTTGGCGTTCGCCTTGGCATATCATATTATTTCTAGGAGTTTTATTTGAGTGTATTAGAAGCAATTTTTTTAGGAATAATTCAAGGGTTAACGGAATTCCTTCCGATAAGCAGCACAGGGCATTTAACTGTCGCTGGTAAACTGCTGAATCTTATTTCAGAAGATCATCCCGAGCAGTGGACAGCATTCATCGCAATCATACAATTAGGAACTTTACTTGCCGTTCTCGTTTATTTCTGGAATGACCTGATAAATATTATAAAAAATTTTGTTAAGGATAATTTATTAAAGCCGGTTAAATATTCTGAACAAAACATTAATTCAAAACTTGGCTGGCTTATTATAATCGGAACTATTCCTGTTGTGATAATTGGATTAACCTTTAAAGATACAATTGAAGGCGCATTAACAAAAAATCTTTATATTATTTCCGTAAGCCTAATTGTGTTAGCAATTATTCTGGCAATTGCAGAGAAGATAGCAAATTTCAAAAAAGATGTTAAAGATATTACTATTATTGATTCTCTGATAATCGGTTTAGCGCAAGCAGTATCTCTTATCCCCGGTTCATCAAGATCAGGAACAACAATTACTGCCGGATTATTTATCGGATTAAACCGTGAAGCAGCAGCGCGGTTTTCTTTTTTACTTAGCATTCCTGCCGTTCTAGCAAGCGGAGTTTTACAGCTATATGAAGCATTGAAATTTGTTGATCAGACAATGGTGGTAAATCTTATCGTTTCAACAATTGTATCCGGTGTAAGCGGTTATCTTGCAATTGACTTTTTGTTAAAGTATTTAAAGAAAAACTCCACTTTTATTTTTATTTATTACAGAATCGGACTGGGGATTTTAATAATCATTTTTTTATTATCGAACATCATTAAATCCTAGGAGGAAATATGAAAAAACTTATGTCACTCTTTTTTGTGCTGATATTATTCATCGGCGTTATGAACGGAAATTCAAACAATCAAAATCTTATACAAGAACAGGAAAAACAAGATATGAATGACTCAACAGTGGTTGCTTTAATTAAAACTAATATGGGCACAGTTGAAATAGAACTATTTGAAAGTCAAACTCCCAAAACTGTTGCTAACTTTGTTGGACTTGCAGAGAAAGGTTATTATAACGGAGTAGTATTCCACAGAGTAATAGAAAATTTTATGATTCAGGGCGGAGATCCTACCGGAACAGGTCGCGGCGGTGAAAGTATTTATGGGGAAAAATTTGATGATGAAATAGTTCCCTCATTAAAGCACGAAGGACCAGGAATTCTTTCGATGGCTAATGCAGGACCAAATACAAACGGCAGTCAGTTTTTCATTACACTTATTGCAACTCCATGGTTAGACGGTAAACACACAGTTTTTGGAAAAGTTATTTCAGGAATGGATATAGTTAAAGCAATTGGTAAAGTTGAGACCAGTAAACCCGGTGACAAACCGTTGAAAGATGTTGTCATGGAAAGTGTAACCATAGAAAAAAGACCTTTAAAATAATTAATTTGTAGCCGCATTATTTATGATGCGGTT
>JALHTS010000314.1 GCA_022865965.1 Ignavibacteriaceae bacterium | reverse complement strand
GTTCATATTATTCTTCTTTATCTGGGTAAGATGGACTATTCCAAGGTTCAGGTATGATCAGTTAATGAGTTATGGCTGGAAAGTTATGTTTCCGCTTTCTTTAATAAATATTATCTGGGTTGCAGTTTTAATTATGGTTTTTGGAATTTAATTTCTATTACCTTGTTATGAAAAAAAATGTAATTTATATTATAATTGTTGCAATGATAAAAAAAGATTTTAACGGAGCTTAGATGACTAAGTCTACAAGACCGCCAAAAAAAAGAATGAAAGACCTTACTTTCCTGGAAAAGGCTTATTTCGTCGAAATTATTAAGGGTTTATCCCTTACATTTAGAACTATGTTCAAACCAAAATATACTATGGAGTATCCTGAAGAAAAGTATATTCCCTCTGGTTCTTACAGAGGCAGACCTGTTTTAGTTCTTGAGGAAAATGGTAAAGGTAGATGCGTTGCCTGTGGATTATGTTCAAGGGTTTGTCCGGCTTTAGCTATTGAAGTTCAGGCAGCCGAAACTGATGCAGAAAAAGAAAGATATCCGGAAAAATTTGAAATAAATATGATTCGTTGTATCTTCTGCGGCTTTTGTGAAGAGGTTTGTCCCGAAGAAGCAATTGTTATGAGTAAAGATTATGAACTGGCATTTACCAAAAGGGAAGATGCTCTTTACGGAAAAGATAAATTATTAGTGCCGATAAGCCAGTTACAGGACAGGATCGAGTTTTTAAGACAATACAAATAATTATAACGTCATTCTTTCTATCATTAGAAAATGACAAAACTTTTGAACATATTGTTCTTCATTTTTTGTATTGGGGGTCAGGCACAGAACTATAATCCTGTTTCGGAATTACATTATCCTTCTCTAATTCCAATTAACTCTTCATTCGATATTTCTTTAATATCCGATAACTCAATTCTTTGGGCTGAAGCCTTAAATCTTTACATAATTTCTAAAAATAATATTGATGTTAATTCATTTGAAATTTTAACGGCAAAAGGTTCATTTCAAAGTTCCGTTTCAAGATCTGTTTTAGATGCAATATCAGATAATGTATACCTTACTGAAATAAAACTTCAAAGAGAAGATTTACTTACCCAATCATTTTTTCAGGTTTTGATGAATTATTCTTCAGGAAACTCTGAGGATCTTAAAATCAGATTTTATGGAGAATTTATCCGTGATGAAAAAGTAATTGCCACCATCGGAAGTCTAGAAGAAAATAATAGTAAAGATAAAAATAGTCTTATAGCTGAAATAAAGACATACAAGCCCGGTAAAGTCACTCGTAATGCTGCAAAATTTGAGTCCGGTTCTAATCTTGAAATCGAACTCAAAGATAAAATTGAAAATAGATTGTGGATTGGATTTTGGCTGAAGGTGACGGGAAGTGATTTAGATATCTTTAAACTGGTTAACAAGAAAACCAGTGAATCACTTATCAAACTCTGCTTGAACGATTTTCAAAAATTGTGTTTGCTTAATAACAAGGATGAAATAATTAATTCTTCAGCTCCTTTTCTATCAAGAAAAGTCTGGAATCATATAGGACTTGAAATAAATTTGTCTGAACAATTAATTTCTTTCTATTCAGATGGAATTATCTTTGTTAAATATCACTTT
>JALHTS010000313.1 GCA_022865965.1 Ignavibacteriaceae bacterium | reverse complement strand
ATTAAAAAATTATTATTCGTCTGATCGTTTTGGTTATGCAATGATTTTTGGAAGTGTTTATGCTCTCAGTGCTGGAATAACTCATTCTTCTCAATATGCTCTTGCTGCGATACTTAAAGAGGTGAATGACGGAACTTTCGACTTTGTAGAAGTTGTACGTGAGTATGGCGAGAAAGCAAAGATTATGAAAAAGTTATTTACCGATAACGGATTTAAAATTGTTTACGATAAAGATGAAGATCAGCCAATTGCTGATGGATTTTATTTCACTTTTTCTTATCCGGGAATGAACGGTGATGAACTTTTGAAAGAATTATTTTATTACGGTATTAGCGCAATTTCTTTGAAAATTACTGGAAGTGAAAGATTGGAAGGCATTCGTGCTTGTGTTTCATTAGTTCAGCGTGATCAGTTCCCTGATCTTGAATACCGACTTAAACGATTCTATCAGGATCATTCAATATAATAATCTTATTTAGCCATTATATAGAACACGGATGTCGCGGATTTAACTGATCATCTCAGATTCGGGTGATCTGTGTTATCTGCGTGCTATTAACCAATAATTAACCGACGAAGAAACTCAGCATAATACCTGCTGCTACGGCACTTCCGATTACTCCAGCAACGTTTGGCGCCATTGCATGCATGAGCAAATGATTTGTTTTATCGTATTGCAGACCTATCATTTGTGATACTCTTGCACTATCAGGCACTGCAGATACCCCTGAATTTCCAATTAAAGGATTTATTTTATTTTCTTCACTTAAAAATAAATTCATAAATTTTGCAAATAGAACCCCGCCTGTTGTAGCAATCATAAATGAAATTGCACCTAATGCAAAAATTCCTATTGAAGCAGGAGTAAGAAATGTTGTTGCCTGTGTTGAAGCACCAACTGTAATACCAATCAATATAGTTACAATATCTATCAATGGACCTTTTGCAGTATCTGCAAGCCTTTTTGTCACGCCACTTTCCTTTAATAGATTTCCAAAGAACAACATTCCTAACAAGGGAAGAGAAGAAGGAGTTATGAAAGTTGTAAGAAGTAGTCCAACTATAGGAAACATTATTTTTTCAGTTTTAGAAACCGTACGAGGCGGTTTCATTCTTATCTTACGTTCTTTATCGTTAGTGAGTAATCTCATTATTGGCGGTTGGATAACTGGAACTAATGCCATATATGAATAAGCTGAAATTGCAATTGCACCCATAAGTTCAGGTGCAAGTTTTGATGATAAGAAAATAGCTGTAGGTCCATCTGCGCCGCCGATTATGGCAATTGAAGCCGCCTGTTCAGGTAAAAAGCCAAGTAGCAGTGCAATTGTATATGCACCGAAAATACCAATCTGTGCAGCGGCACCAAGTAATATTAATTTTGGATTTGAAAGAAGTGTTGAAAAATCCGTCATCGCTCCTATTCCAAGAAAAATGAGCGGGGGATAAATACCTTTCAAAACTCCAAAATATAAATAGTTCATCACGCTGCCGGGTTCATAAACTCCTAATTGCAAGTTTGCATCTTGCATAAAAGGAATATTACCCATGAGTATACCAAATCCGATTGGGATTAACAGTAAAGGTTCATAATCTTTTGTGATTGCCAGATAAATAAAAATTAATCCGACAGTTATCATTATTGCATGACCATAAGTAAGGTTAGCAAAACCTGTATAACGAAAGAATTGATTAAAACCATCCAGAATGAAATTGAAAAACTTCTCCATGCTACGTTCCAATTTCGATGAGTACACCGCCTTCAAGAACAGAATCGCCCTTACTTACATTTATAGACTTAACAGTTCCTTCTTTATCAGCGTTAATGTTATTTTCCATCTTCATAGCTTCAAGAGTAATAAGTTTAGTCCCAATTTTTATCTGATCACCAACCTTAACGTGAATATCAAGTATTACTCCCGGTAACGGAGATTTTATAAGTCCAGTTCCTTTAGGTGCCGTAGGAGCAGAGGTTTTTGTCATAGCTTTTATAGAATCGGTAGTAGGCACTGATACAGATCTAATAAGTTTTGGAGTTTTACTTTGTTGAATCGCTTTATCAATTTCAACTTTATATGTTGTTCCGTTAACTTCTAATTCGGCGACATTATCCTCAACATTAATTACATTAACATCATATTTATTGCCGTGGATCGTGAATTTAAATTGTTTCATAATTATTAATTCCTATTATCTTGGGTATTGTCTCAGTCCGTAGATTTTAGAACTCCACGGAGAGTAAGTTCTCGACACACGATTAATTGTAAGCACAGTGCTTTCATGATCGTGCAGTTCCTGCGAATAAAGATATAGAGCGGCTGCTATTGCTGCATTTATCTCGCCGGTTAATTCTGATTCTTTTTTTGAATCTTCTACCTGCCCTTTTTGAATGAGTTTTTT
>JALHTS010000312.1 GCA_022865965.1 Ignavibacteriaceae bacterium | reverse complement strand
CTCACAATTTCGGCAACCAATACAAACGGTTGTATCAACTAAAACTCCCATTCTATCTTCCGATAAAATGTTTTTAGGACCTGCTTTTGCAGTTGATGTGGAAAGTCCTGTAACTCCAGCCCCGATTAAAGCAGATGTTTTAAGGAAATCGCGACGGCTTTTGCCAGACATTTTTTAATCCTTTCAATAAGTATTTAAATATTTTATAAAATGGATTGAAATAATTGCTTTTTTAAATACAATTTTATGCCATTCCAATAAAAAATCATTAAAGACAGAATTATGCGAATTTATTACATAGAGCAACAGCTAGAGAGCATAAATCTTTTTAATTAAATCTATTTTAATTCTAAAATTTCGCAATAGTGGTAATTATTTTTATTTTTTGTCAGGAAAGAGAATAAATGGTAAATAAAAAAAATTTTTAATGACTATTGTTGCTGAATACAAAATGATGCCGACCAGATAGTACCAAATTAATTTTGAGTTTCACTCCGCTTGAATTTTATATAAACTTGAACAAAATTTTGCTATGAAAAATGCTCCGACTTAAATCAATTACATGCTATTAAATGTAAAGTTTCTCTTGAATTGTGATGTAATTTTCAACACCGCCTTGTTTAGAAAACTTACACTTTTCTTTCATCTAATCGTTTAACAATCCAACACTAATCGCATAACTCCTTATTTTTTAATAAGATAAAATGATAATAAAAAAATAAGAATTACTGGTATGCTAATTGTCTTTTGCTAATTACAATTAAAAGGAAAAAGGAGATTATCATGGTTACGTTTTTATTAATACTCGTTTTAGTTTTTATTGCCGTTGATTTGTTCGTTCGATTTGTTATCGATCCATTAGCTTCGGGGTCAAATAAGAAGAACAAAGTATCAAAATCCTTCACACCGAGATTCGATCCGACAATCAAACTTGCAATTGAAACAATGTATGACGGTGGAAAGCCACACAACGAAGAAGAATCAAGCAGCAATACTAAGGATGAGAATATCTCAAAAGATTCAAGTGCAAGTTAAAAAACAGAAATAAATGAAATGACATATATAAAAAGGATACTTTATGGTTGCAATTTTTGTTCTGACAGTGTTTTTATTTTTCATTTCAGTTGATCTGATAGTATTAAAAATTCAGGGGAAAAATCATCCGGCATTTGAGCCATCTTTCCCTCAATATGATTTATCCATATTTAATGGAAATAATCTTACAATCCCATCAAATATTTTTATTTCAAAAGGACATACGTGGCTTAAGAAAAATAAGGATGGTTTGATTTCTATCGGAATTGATGCATTTGGTACGATGGCATTAGGAACATTATCAATTTTGAAATGTGCAGAGATAGGCAAAGAGCTAAAACGCGGAGAGATGATTTTTGAAGGTGCTTACGGAAATAAAGTCGTAAAATTCTTGTCGCCTGTAATAAATCAAAACAAATAATTTTAAGTGAAAGATATGAACAATAAAAATGGATACAAGAGTACTAATTATGAGATGATGAAGTGCATCTGGATGGCTTCCAATGTTGTAGAGTATAAATTATGCAATAATCAATTTGACTGCGAAAATTGCTCATTTGATAAAGTTATTGGGAATTTATCGAATGAAAAAGAAATACAGTTTAACGGTATAACAAATGTAGCAAATATAATTTTCGACAAATTGCAAAGTATTAAGTATGATAATAAAATTATATACTTAAAAAATAATTTAATTACTAAAGAGATATGCCATGATACATTTTATCTTGGCATTAATCCCATTCTAATTAGCTTTCTTGATACTGTAAGTTCAATGATGGTATATGAGTGTGGGAAAAATATTTTTACCGGGCAACAAATAATTCAAATTCTTGGTGAGTGGGGAAGCGTTAGTCTCTCCGCACCCATGAATTTTTTAATTTATGATAAAGTTGGCGATCCAACTGACAATCCCTTTAAGCCTCAGTGGTTTGCAATAATCGGAGTTGTTCATCAAGAAATTTCAAGCAGCAAATTATATCAGGAAGAATGGGATAAAATGCATGAAAGAGCTATTAGTATTATCGAAGATATAAAATCGCACGTACCTACAGTTGGGGAAACAATGATGGATGGGGGAACCCAAAATAAGTTTCTTTATCAACTTGTGGGTAAAAAAAGATATCTAAATATTTTAGATGCTTTAATTGCTTAAAAATACATTGCTTTAATCTTCATCATCATTTTGTTTTCGCGATAATCAAGATGATTTTTTCACCTCTCAGTATTCAAGTACATTCCTATACAATCATATTACATTGAACAGATTGTAAGTATTTAAAGTATTCTATAATTTTGCGATAATAGGGAAGTTAATTTTATGAAACCTAGGATTTTAAATAGACTAAGCGTTCAGCTTATAATTTCTATCTCATCTATTCTGATTATTGTTCTTTCAGTCTACACTTACTTTATTTTAAACGATCTAAATAATTATTTAACCCAAACAAGATATCAGACTTCTTATAATATAAGTGACTTAATTAAAAAGTCAACTCGTTATAGCATGCTTTTAAACCGGCGCGAAGACGTTCATCAAATAATTAATACACTTCGTTCTGAAACTGGTGTTGAAGAAATACGTATTTACAACAAACAGGGCCTAATTATTTTTTCTACCAACCCTTCGGAAATCTTCAAAAAGGTTGATTTAACTGCAGAGGCTTGTATCGGTTGTCATAACAGTTCTGTCCCACTTCAAAGTTTAACAAATCAAAATAAAATTAGAGTTTATAAAAATTCAGAGAATAAACGTGTACTTGGCCTTATTAATCCAATTCTAAATGAACCTGATTGCTCAAATGCAGACTGCCATGCCCATCCTCCCAAAGTTCGTATCCTGGGTGTTCTTGACGTTGGTGTTTCGCTGGAACAACTTGATTTAATAATCCAAAACAGCACAAGGAAAGTAATTCTAACCTCGGTTCTTATTGTTGTGATCATTTCATTTTTTTCCGGTTTGTTTATATCAGTTTTAATTTACAAACCAATAAAAAATATAAGGGAAGGTATTGAAGCTGTAAGAAACGGAAATTTAGACTATAAAATCAAAGTTAATTCTAAAAACGAACTGGGGCAAATGGCTAGGCGGTTTAACGAGATGTCAACTAATCTTGATGAAGCATATAAAGAAATAAAAAATTGGTCGGAAACTTTGAATGACAAAGTGAATGAAAAGACGGAAGAAATCAAAAACATTTACAACCAGGTTAATCATATTGAAAAGCTAGCTTCACTCGGAAAACTATCAGCAACTGTGGCACACGAGTTAAATAATCCACTTGCAGGAATTTTAACTTATAGTAAATTGATAACAAAAAAATTACAAGCTTCACAGAAAGAATCGGAGTATTCAAAAATTATTGAATAT
>JALHTS010000311.1 GCA_022865965.1 Ignavibacteriaceae bacterium | reverse complement strand
ATATCTTTACCCATAATTTTACCTTTATAATGACCCGTAAAAGGTTCAGTTGTCAAAGAATCTTTGTACAATAGTCCATCTCTATACTTAAGATTCCATGCTTTATTCTCATTGTTTTCTCCGTCAACACACGACGCGATAAGAACTGCAATAACAAACAGTAAAATGCCAATTATATTATTTTTATTAACGTTCAAATGATTGAGTTTTTAATTTATGATTACAGATTAATTTCTTTGTAAGCTTCGATCAATTTTTTCTTAGTATCAAGAAGATCTTGTGATATGACTTTTACTTCCCCAATTACAGGCATAAAATTAGTGTCACCATTCCATCTGGGAACAATGTGAAAATGGATGTGTTCTTCAATTCCTGCACCGCTAACACGCCCAATATTAGTTCCGATATTAAACCCATGAGGTTTCATAGCTTTGGTCAATGCTAACTGAGCATGTTGCAATTTTTTCATCACTTCCAATAATTCTTTATCATTCAATTCCGAAAATTCACTCAGATGTCGCTTGGGGACAATCATTAAGTGTCCATTATTATATGGATAGAGATTGAGAACTGTAAATGTAAATTCTGACTGATTTATGATTAAGTTATTATCATCGTGGGGATCTAATCCGACCATTTGACAAAAAATGCATTCGTTGGAATCCGAATCACTCTTAAATGATTCTATATATTTTGAACGCCAGGGAGACCAAAGTTTTTCCATAATACTAAAAAAGCTGCCTCGGTTAAGAGGCAGCTTGCTCTTATAAATTATTTTTCCTCTTCACGGGATTTGTTGTACTCATCAATTACTTTCTGTTCCACTTCTTTTGGAACTTCTTCATAATAAGAGAATTTAGATTTATGAGCACCTCTTCCCTGAGTAAGACTTCTTAATTGAGATGAATATTTATGAAGTTCAACAAGCGGAACATTAGCTTTTATAATCTGAAAATGACCATCGGAATCCATTCCCAATATCTTCCCTCTTCGGCTTGAAATATCGCCCATTACATCGCCCATATATTCATCAGGAACAATTACTTCAATTTCGTATATTGGTTCGAGTAAACAAGGTTTACATTCTTGAAACCCTCTCCTAAAGCATTGCGATCCGGCAATTTTGAATGACATTTCATCTGAATCAACATCGTGATAAGAGCCAAAATGAAGAGTTACTCTAACATCAACAACCTGATTTCCCGAAATAACACCTTTACTCATAGTATCAATAATACCCTTTTCAACTGCGGGAATAAATCTACCGGGGACAACTCCGCCAACTATAGCGTTTACAAATTCAAATCCGGTTCCGCGAGGCAGTGGTTCCATCTTAAAGTGAACGTGACCGTATTGTCCTCTGCCACCGGATTGCTTTTTATGTTTATACTCAGCATCATCAACTCTGCCTTTAATCGTTTCTTTATATGGAACTTTGGGTTCAATAAGATCAACATCAACCTTATAACGCTCTTTAAGTCTTTTAACAGCTAATGAAAGTTGCAATTCACCTTGTCCTGAAACTACTGTCTGGGCTATTTCAGGATCATATTGTACACTGAATGAAGGATCTTCTTCATGAAGCGTATGTAATCCGGTAGCAATTTTATCTTCATCGCCTTTAGCATTAGGTAAAATTGCAGCTCTTATAACAGGGCTCGGAAACTCTATCGGCCTAATTTTAACTGGAAAATTTCTTGAAGCAAGAGTATTATTTGTATGGGTGTCTTTTAACTTAACAACTGCTCCAAGATCGCCGGCTAATAATTTAGAAATTTCCTTTCTGCTATGACCATTAAGTACAGAGAGCTGACTTAATCTTTCAGTCTTTTCGTTTGAAACATTTATTAAATCTAATCCAGGTTGAACTGTTCCTGAAAAAACTTTGAAGAGTGATAGTTCACCAACATGCTGCTCGGAAATTGTTTTGAATATAAACATTACAGGTTCGCCTGCTGGATCGGGTTTTACCAATACCTTATCATTTTTTTCAGCGAGTGTTGCTTCTTCACCAATTCTATCTAAAGGAGAAGGAAAATAAGAACTAACGAAATCCAAAAAGTTATTCATACCAACAGCTTTACTAGAAGAGATCGCAAAGACAGGTGTGAAATTTCTGTTGATAAGTGCTGCAGTTAATCCTTTTTCAAAATCCTCATCGGAAAGACTGCCATTTTCAAAATATTTGTTCATCAATTCTTCATTTGTTTCAGCAATTTTTTCTATAAGTTCCAATCTAAGAGTATCAGCCTGATCTTTTAGTTCAGCAGGTATTTCCATTTCGGTAACATTTCTGCTTCCGGCAGTATCATATTTGTAAGCTTTCATTGTTATAAGATCTATTACCGTATCGAAGTTAATTCCCTGCTTAACTGGATAAGTAACAACTGTTGCACCAGAAGTTAATCTATCTTTGGCTTTTTGAACTGTTGTTTCAAAATCAGAGTGTTCGTTATCGACTTTATTAATGATAATGGCAGATGGTAAAGCGCATTCATTTACAAATCTTCCTGCAGTTTCAGTACCGACTTCTACTCCTTCAGCAGATCTTAAAACCATAACAGAAACATCACAAACTCTCATCGCAGATTTTACATCACCAAAAAAATCAGAATATCCGGGTGTGTCTATTATATTTATTTTTTTATTTTTCCATTCGAGATGAAGCAGTGAGGATGAAATTGAAATTTGTTTTTCAATCTCATTGGGTGAATAATCGGACACAGTATTACCTTCAGCAATGGTACCGATTCTATTAATTTCTCCTGCAGTATAAAGTAATATTTCAGAAAGCGAAGTTTTTCCGCTGCCGCCGTGACCTATAAATGTAATATTGCGAATTGATTCTGTGCCGAATTCTTTCAAGGGATTTCCTCCTATATTCCAGGTGAGATTTTAATTATTAGTTATTATACCTTTTCCAAAAAGCATCAAAGGCTTTTCTGATGGCAGATAAACTGTTAATAAAAGGCATCACAGCGTTTTCCATTCCATCTCTCACTTTATTTTCTAAATCGAGTATTTTATCTGCTCTATATCTTACATCGTTAATAATAGACTTTGATACATTTAGCTGAGATTTAGTTTCCTCAGTTATTTGATTAATGTTTTCGGTTAATAATTGTGTTGACTCTATGAGCGGTTTTAATGAGGTTGATAATTCATTGATATCTTTTTGAAGCATTGAAACGGACTGAATAATTTTCTTCAGTCCGTACAACAATGCAATACAAACTGCTGAAGCAGCTATTAAAAGTATAATTATGAAAATGTCCACTATTACTGGATTCATTGTAATCAGGATTTTTTAGCTTCCTTATACGCATCTATTCCGGCTTTAACAGAGTCTTTAATCTTGCTCGTTTCAGAGTCAATTTTTTCTTTTCCGGAAAGTACGGTTTCGGTAGTTTTTGTTTTTGCTTCGTGAAAGATTTTTTCAGCATCTTTTAGAATTTCTTCTGACTTAGATTTAGCGTCAGTGATAATTTTTTCGGATCTCTTTCTACCCTCATTTATCAAATCTTTAGCTTTGTCTTTAGCTTCAGCTAAATATTTTTCAGCTTCATCTAAGTATTCATCAGTTTTATTCTTGATGTCAGCTCTAAATTCCTTTCCACTCTTTGGCGCATAGAGAAGAGCTAATATTGCACCAGCAGCACCACCAGCTAAAAAACCAAGAAGTAACCCTTTCGTTAAATTATTATGATCCTGTGCCATAAGAGTCTCCTTTCGTTTAAATATTTTTACACTCTAAAAATACTAATTTACAACTTGAATTTCAAAAATATTGTGTGATTTAAGATGAAGAATTAAACAAAAAGCCGGTACAAAAATTTTTATACCGGCTTAAAGAATTGATTACATATTAGAAATTATAGTATCAGCAAACTGAGAACTTTTAACTTTAGTTGCGCCTTTCATAAGTCTTGCAAAATCATAAGTTACGACTTTTGACTTAATAGTTTTTTTCATAGCTTTTTCAATCATCCTAGCTACTTTTTTCCAACCGATATATTCAAACATCATTACACCAGATAGTATTAGAGAACCAGGATTCACTTTATCCTGACCTGCATATTTAGGAGCAGTACCATGTGTTGCTTCAAATAGTGCAGTATGATAACTGATATTTGCACCCGGCGCGATTCCTAAACCACCTACCTGAGCAGCAGCAGCATCGGATAAATAATCGCCGTTAAGATTTGGTGTAGCTAAGACATCATATTCGTCAGGTCTTAATAATAATTGCTGGAATATACTATCGGCTATTCTATCCTTTATAAGAATTTTACCTTCAGGCATTTTACCGTTAAACTTTGACCATAATTCATCTTCTGAAATAGTTACATCGCTAAATTCAGTTTTAGCTAATTTGTAGCCCCATTCCTTAAATGAACCTTCAGTAAATTTCATTATGTTACCCTTGTGAACCAATGTTACACTTTTCCTCTTATTAGCAATTGCATATTCTATTGCTTTCTTTACAAGTCTTGCAGTACCAAATTCACTCATTGGCTTTATACCAATTCCAGAATCCACTCTAATTTTTTTATTAAACTCTTTATTGATGTAATTTATTAGTTGTTCAGCTTCAATGGATTTTGCTTTAAACTCAACTCCTGAATAAACATCTTCAGTATTCTCTCTGAATATTACTATATCTAGAAGTTTGGGTCTTTTCATTGGACTTGGAACACCTGAATAATATTTAACAGGACGTACACAGGCAAAAAGATCAAGATGCTGTCTTAAGGCAACGTTCAAACTTCTTATTCCTCCGCCAACAGGAGTAGTAAGAGGACCTTTGATCGCAATAGTGAATTCTCTGATCGCATCTACTGTTTCTTCAGGCAACCATTTGTCTTCTCCATAAACTTTAAGGGCTTTCTCACCTGCAAAAATTTCCATCCATGCAATTTTTTTCTTACCGTTAAAAGATTTCTCAACTGCTGCATCAAATACTCTTTTGGATGCACGCCATATATCAGGACCTATCCCATCACCTTCGATAAAAGCAATTATTGGATTATTATTAACAACGAGTTTACCATTTTTTACCGTTATTTTGTCACCTTCGGGAATGACAATGTGCTTGAAATTATTCATTTTGACTCCTCTGATTTTTGATTGTTTAATTCAAATTCTATTTTTCCAAATTTCTTTTGATATATAAAAACACTGATTACACCGATTAAAACTGCAAACCACAATGTTACAATCCGAATAATGAATGTTGTTATAAAGGAAATATCTTTTGGATATCCCTGTGCAATAACTAAATAAGATAATGAACCTTCGGTAACACCAAGTCCGCCGGGAAGCATCGAGACAGCACCAACTATAGTTGCAAAAGCATACGCAAATGCTGCCCACATAAAACTTAATTCGATGTTAAAATTAGTTAGAATAATATAATATCCCAAACATTCGAAACCCCATGAAAGGACACTTAATAGAGTCATCTTGACTAAAGGAATAAAAGCGAGAAGTTTATATGATGATTCGTATGCGTTCCGTAAACTATTAGAATATTTACCTAATATTTTATTTTTTGAAACTGATCGAATAATAAGAGTGGCTATGGATTTATTTGAAATGATTATAATTCCGGAGATTACTGCTAGTCCAATCACTATTATAATTTCTCTTCCATAATCAAAAATGTAAGCACCGATAAGTGAAATAATAACCAGAGAAAGAAAATCAGTAACTCTTTCAGCAAAAATTATAGGTGCAGTTTTACTTACCGGTTCATTATTTATTTGCTTAACTAAGTATGCTTTGAATAACTCTCCGAATTTACCCGGCGTTATTGACATAATTAATCCTGAGCAAAAAATTGAGAACGAATCCCACTTATTAAGTTTTATATCTATAAGATTTAAGTAATAATTCCATTTTATGAATCGTGAGAAATAATTTAAGAGCGATAGGAAAAGTAATAATGGTAAAAGAGCCCAGCTAAAGTATTTGAATGAAGCTATAACCTGGTTAAAATCTGCATAAATTGAAAACGCCAGATAAATTATTCCGGCAAAGGCAATTGATAACAGTATTCTTTGTCTTATTTTTTTTGTCAACTATAAAATCCTCAACAAAGAATGATATAGTTTTGCAAGAGGAAGTCCAACTACATTGTAATAACATCCGTTTACTTTTTCTATGAACACAGCACCGAAATCATCTTGAATTCCATAGGCACCTGCTTTGTCCATTGGACTGCCGCTTTTTATGTACTCCCAGATTTCTTCATCTGTAAGTTTTCGGAATTTCACTAAAGTCTTTTCAAATTCTGTAATCTTTTTATCATTTGACCAATTAAAAATAGAGTAGCCGGTATATACAGTGTGAATATTATCACTCAACATTTTTAATATTCGGTAGGCATTCTTTTCATTTTTTGGTTTGCCGATTACGTTGTTATTTAGAACTACTATAGTATCAGCAGTAATGATAATTCCTCGTTTAACTGTTTCTTTTGCTTTTTCTAATTTTTCTTTTGAAATTCTTTTAACAGCCGAAGCCGGTTTCTCTCCTTTTCTAACCTTTTCTTCCGTATCAACCGAAATCGATTTGAATTTAATATTTAATTGCTTCAAAAGTTTTCTTCTTCTTGGAGACCTTGAAGCAAGAGTAATGATATTTTTTTTATTTATCATTTGATTTTCTGTATTTCAGTTCCCGGATAGTAGAGTTCTAAAATTTGTAAATAGTCAGTTCCATTTTTTGATAAGCTAATTGCACCCCATTGGCACATACCAACTCCATGTCCACTTCCCTTACCGTTAATAATAACCGTATTATTATTTCCTCTAGTAATTTCAAAATAATTACTTCTTAAGATAGATTTATCATCGGCGGTACGGATTACAGATCTAATGTTGTTTCCAAACAATTTAACGCTTATTTCTTGTCCATTATTTTGTTCTAAAACAAATTCCAATTCGTTAATTCTACCAGATTCAAATCTGGAATTAATATTTATCTTTTTTATTGAATAATTATTTCTATTGATATATCCTGTAGCAATTAGTCTATCTATGACCTTGTATTCGGGAATAATTTCAGTCCATTCATATCTTGGAGAAATTGAGCAATTTGAAGGAGTTCCATCTTTGACACCTTTCAAATAAGGAACATCAACTTTTGAAAAAACATTTGTTGCATCCTCAGTATAGCCACCACAGGTTGAATGATAGAAAACTACCGCTGGTTTATTGTTAAAAGTTAAAATCTGCCCGCTTGTCTCGTCGACAATACTATTTGAGTATTCAGTTTCACTATCAACTCCGCCATAAACCTGGTCACGAGTATCCGGGAAAATATCATAAAAGGTTTTGCCTTCGAAAATTTTAGTATATGCATAAGTCCTGGCACAAATAGAAAATGCCTTCAATGCTTCATAATTTTCAAGATCTTTTCCTAACGGCATTTCTCTGGTCATAACACCTTTAACATAATCTTCAAGCGCTATTTGATTTATGACAATAATATTATCGTAATTAGCATTTACTTTTATTGTTCCTCTGTATGCTTTTCCGTCAATCTTTATAATTTCATTGTCCTCAGCTGAAGATAAAATAAATTGGCGGGAAGAAAATGTTTTATCACATATAGTTAATTCAATTTTGCCGTTAAGCAAACTTAGTGAGAGAGTATTGCCCTTATTTATTACGGCAAGTTTAGCATTTTCAGAAAAGAGATTTACATTATTTTGAATGCTGATACTTCTGATAGCAGATTCATTTAATAATACTCTTATTTCAATTGCATCACCGGGAGTTTCAGGAAACGTATTTTTGTTTTTTTCAATTAACGATTTGTCCTTATTCTCAATTTTATATTCATCATCTACCGAAGTAAACTTTGAGGAACCTGAACATCCACTAACGATTAAAATTATTGCAATAAAAAAAAGATAACAAAAGATGCAGGTGAAAAATTTAATCTTTATATGATCTGAGTAAGTTATGAGGGAATTTGAAGTGAGGTTCAAGAAATAATTTGTTTTTATCTGAACATTGCCTTAATACTGCCCCAGGTTCGTTTTACACCTGAAACATTATGCGAGACTGTAGTTTCCGCTGAGACCGAAATTATACCATTTATATCAACAATTTTTAATCTGTAAATAAATAAAAGATCATTGGATTTATAGGCATTCCTGTCATAATAAACATATACTGAGTTGCTGCCTTTAGGTTCAATTGTTTGAATTTCCGCGAAAGTGCTTTGAGGGGTTTTTCTTTCAATTACAAATTTGGCGAGATTAGTTTCCTCGCTTGTTCTCCATTCAAGTCTGATATCTTCATTTTCACTTCTTGCATTAAAATAATCAATTAATGCACCTGCGTAAACAGTAGCAATTAGAATGAAAGGAATGAAATATTTAAGACTTTTCATTTTCACGGTCATAATATATTTCGTTGTGCAGATAATGTCAAGTAATAAATGAATTTATTGTTAAAATCTTAAGTAAAACTTTCAATCAGAGCCAATTTTTATGTGCTTAAACCAATCTTTTGATGCAAATCTCAGATAAATAGTCAGAGAATAAATTATAATATAAATTGGTAAGGCAAACCATGCCCCAACTAATCCAAATTCAAAAGTAACACCTAAAAGATAAGCAAGCGGTACAAATATAAAAAGATTAGTTATAACCTCTGCTTTCATTACGAATACTGTTCTTCCGGCAGCTTGCAAACCATTAGCTAAGACAATACCAACTGCATAAAATACCTGCGCAAATCCGGCTACCCTTAATGCCGGTTTTGCAGTTTCAATAATTCCCTGATCAGTCGTTATTAATAACAGAACTATGTGTGGAATAATCATGTAAATAAAACCAAGAAATAAAGTATATATTGTTGCCACCTTCGCTGTTTCAAATCCGTATATTTTTGCCAGATTATAATTACCTGCACCTAAATTATTTCCAACAAGAGTCTGAACTGCTATTCCAAATCCAAAACATGGCAGCATAGAAATAAACAAAGTACTTATAATAGCTTGAGTAGCAGCTTGTTCTTGTATGCCAATAATTCCTGTTATAGAAACAAAACTTAAAAATCCAATAAGAATAAAAACATTTTGAAATGATACAGGAAGAGAGATTCTAAAGATTGTTTTAATTATCTGCCAATCGAATTTAAAGTTTCTGAAATTTCGGAATCTTGCTCTGTAAGAAGGAAGTAAAATTATAGATGTATAAAAGAATAGATCAAATGAAGTGGCTAGTGTTGAACCAAGTCCTGCGCCAGCAAGTCCCATTCTTGGAAATCCGAATGAACCATAGATCAAAATGTAATTGAAAATTATATTAAGCAGGTTTGTTACAACGCCTGAAATCATAAATATTTTGGTTTTATTTATCCCGAAATAAAACCCTCTGTAAGAAACAGATATAAGGAATAACGGTATGCCAAGAAACCTAAAGAATATATATTCTGAGGCATACTCAGCAACAACAGGATCAGAAGCGAAAAATGATGAAATCGGATGGGCAAAAAATACACCGACTGATGCAACAATTGTTCCTAATGCTATTGCGACTAAAAGAGAATTATTAAGTGTATTTCCACAGGAGAGATAATTGCTTTCACCAAATTTTCTGGCGACTATTACGTGTATTCCTGTAGCAAGACTTGAAAAAAAGCTTATTAATGCCCAGGTTGCAAGAACACCAATTCCCATTGCAGCAAGTGCATAAGTTGCCTCATCAAGACGACCAACCATTGCAGCATCAACTAATGAAACCACCATTTGGGTTGAAAGTCCGGCAATCGCCGGAAGTGCAACCTGCAATACTTTTTTATAATAACCGTTAACGGGAAGTAAATTCATTGCATCGAAAAATAAGAATTATTATTCAGAGTTCTAAGTAATAAATTTTGTAACTATTAGATGTTCATTAAGAATATGAGAAATCCTTAAATGTGTTTGAAGGTTATTCAATATAGAAAAATAATCCGATAGAAGAAGAGATAAAATGTTTTGATGTGTTACTTTGCCTGAACTTAATCTTGAACTTGAACTTTTAAGTGGAGCTAAGCGGGATCCTCAAAATTTCCGAAGGAATGCCTTTGGCAGAGTCCCTTCGGGAGAACCGCTGACCTTCCCGATTTTCAATCGGGACGCTCTCCTCTTTTGATTATCCTAACTATGAATTCCTTGCTCTTCATTTTCTTTACATAATTCTCTCTTCTAACTGCCTTACTTCTCGTTGAATATTCTTCGTAATAAACTAGTTCCCAGGGTACACTGCCTTTTGTTGATTTATTATACCCTGCATTATGGTATTGAAGTCTTCTCTGTAAGTCTTTGGTTTGACCAATATAGTACTTTCCAGTGCTTTTACTCTTCAAAACATATAAATAATACATAGAAAGGAACTTTTTGGAATGTTTGTGGAGCTAAGCGGGATCGAACCGCTGACCTCTTGAATGCCATTCAAGCGCTCTCCCAGCTGAGCTATAGCCCCAAAATCAATTTAGAATGAAAAATTTAAAATGAACAATTTAATTTTCAGTTTAAAAATAGAAATGTT
>JALHTS010000310.1 GCA_022865965.1 Ignavibacteriaceae bacterium | reverse complement strand
TGAATTTTTAGAAGCTTATTATGAACTTGGATTTTGTTATGAAGGCATTGGTGATATATCTAAGGCTCTTGAAGCTTACGATAAATTTCTTGAATTCGATCCTTATAATCCAACCGGCTGGTACAACAGAGGAATTGTATTGACAAAACTTAATCAGCTTGAGCAATCAATAAACAGTTATGATCTTGCAACCTCGCTATATGAAGAATTCTCAAGTGCCTGGTTTAATAAAGGCAACGTTTATGCAGATCTTGGAAGATTTCAGCCTGCAATAGAATGTTTCAAAAAAGCAATTGAACTTGATGATAATGATGAAGCGTCTGCATTTAACATTGCAAATATTTATGAAGAGCTTGGCGAATTAAATAATGCAATTAGGTATTATAATGAGGCTATAAAAATTAACGATGAATATTTTGAAGCTTATCTGGCAAGAGGATTTTGCTATGACTTATCTGGCAAATATCAACTTGCACTAAGAGATTTTAACAAAGCAATATCCTTATCTCAAGACAGCTCTGAAGCATGGCTGGCAAAAGCTGATCTTGAATATTCTCTCGGCTTTTTGCAGGAATCTATTAAAAGCTATAAAAAAGTTGTTAGATTAGATAATAAAAATCTTGAAGCCTGGTTTAACCTGGCCGAAACATATTTTGAAATAGGGGATTGGCTAGCAGCATTGAGCTCTTATGATAAATGCTTGGCAGTCGATCCAAAAGATGCAGCTTCGTACTACGCAAAAGCAAAAGTAAATTTTGTATTAAGCAGAACACAGGATGCAGTAGATTGTTTGAAAAAAGCATTCTCAATTGATCCTTCTTTCCGTAATGAATTTGAAAAGGAATATCCTGAGGTAAAGTCTTCTAAACTATTTTTAAGATTATTGAAAAAAATCTGATTAAATCAAAACGAGGGTTAATCAGTCAGTATTAATAAATTATATTATGAAAAATTCTTTTTATAACACAACTGAAGTGATCGGGTTAATCGGAAATCCGACAAAGCAATCTTATTCACCTTTCATTTATAATGTTGCAATTGAAATCACAAAATTAGATTACATTTATCTTCCTTTTAATGTTCAAGCTTCAAACCTGCAGAATGCATTAAAAGGAATGGTTGCACTCGGAATTAAAGGTTTTAACGTAACTATTCCTCATAAAGTTAAAGTGCTTGATCATATTAGTAACCTTTCAGAGGAGGCATCAATAACGGGAGCTGTAAACACAATTGTTAATGAACATGGAAAACTTACTGGATATAATACAGATGTTCACGGTATTCTTGAATCATTAATGCCCTTTAAAGAGGAAATTACGGGAAGTGAAATGACATTGATAGGAGCAGGTGGAAGTGCACGTGCAGTTATTTATGTTTTGATTAGATATTTTAAACCCAAAAGAATTAATCTTGTTAACAGAACAGAACAACGAGCCGAATCGTTGAAAGTTTATTTCCAGGATAAAATGAAATACGATTCTTTTAAGACGAAAGAACTTTTTCCGCCGGATTTAGTTGAGATTTTTAGCAAATCTAAACTTATCATCAATGCTACTCCAATAGGAATGTTTCCCGAAGTTGATGATAATGTGACAACAATTCCTGAGTCATTTACAAAAGATCAGATAGTATTTGATTTGGTTTATAATCCGGCTGATACAAAATTTTTACAGCTTGCTCAATCCAGAGGTGCAATTACTATTGATGGTATTAAAATGTTGGTTCATCAGGCAGCAAAATCATTTAATCTTTGGACCGGAGTTGAAATGCCTGTTGACGATCTTTATAAATCTCTTCAGCTTTTTATCTCAAAATAAACTTTATCTTAGATGAAATAAAGTTTTTTTCATCCTAATTACAACAACTTATAAGTGATCGATAGAAGTAGAGTAAGACAATCTTAGTAATCAAATTCAGAATTATAATAAACCATCTTTTCCTAAATCTCATCTGTCAATAAATAAATATTTTCTCCGTATTCATTAATTGATCTTAGATAGATTCATGGTTTGAAATTACAAAGCCACATCTTCTATAAGATGTGGCTTTAAATTTTACAAATGAAATTATTTATTCAGCAAATCTCTTATTTCTGTTAGTAATTTCACATCTGCTGGTGGTTCAGGTGGAGCAGCGGGTTTTTCTTCTTCTTTTTTCTTTAAAGAATTCATTGCTTTGATTGCCATAAAAATTGCAAATGCAATAATTATGAAGTCAATAACGGTATTGATAAACATACCATATTTCAATGTGACAGCTTCAACTCCTCCAGATGCTTCTTTAATTGTAACGGAAAGTGTGCTGAAATCAACTCCGCCTAAAAGAGCTCCGATCGGCGGCATTATAACATCGCTGACAAAAGAGGAAACAATTTTGCCAAAAGCAACACCTATGATTATACCTACAGCCATATCAACAACATTCCCTCTCATAGCGAATGCTTTGAATTCTTGCATCATTTTCATGATTAGCCTTTCTTGTTTGTTATTGGAAAAGAATATTTGAAATAATATTTAATTTTATTTTAACCTCTGTTTCTTAAAGCAATTGCAATCCATTCATCCATTCGAATTGTTTCTGAGAATATAAATCCTAAAGAGCTATAAATTTCCAAAACATCTTTTTCGTCAATATGCAGCAGACCTGAAAGTAATAAAACTCCATTTAGCTTAACGCGAGAACTTATTTCGTCTGCTAATTCAATTAAAACATTTTTTTGAATATTCGCAATGATTATGTCAAAATTATTTTCTTCAATTTTATCCAAAGTGCAAATTCGGAAATCTATTTGTTCTGTTGTACTATTTAAGGCAGAGTTCTCGATGCCGTTTTCATAACACCATTCATCGATGTCATTTGCGACTGCAGTAGAGGCACCGAGTTTAATTGCAGCAATAGCAAGAATTCCGGTTCCGGTTCCAATATCAAGAACTTTCATTCCACCCTTTATATATTTTTCTTCAAGCTGAAGCATCATTTTTGTGGTTTGATGTTCGCCAGTACCAAATGACATTTTGGGATCTATAATTAAAACAATTTCATTTTCCTTCGCGATATATTCTTTAAAAGTAGGTTTTATAATAATTCTATCAGTCACTCTTATGATGTCACGATTTTTTTCCCATTCTGCATTCCAATTTTTATCTTCAAGAAAATTTTCTTCAACAGTAAAGCTGAACAGCATTTTATTATTTAGAAGATCATTTAGAATCAATTCAATATCATTCTTAGAAACAGAATCAGAAAAAACTTTAAGACAATTGACCTCTTCACTTATTCCGCTGATATTCAGGTTCCAAAGAACACCGCTTAAAATATCAGGAATAAATGGCTCAGCAGTTACAATGAATTCTTTATAAATCATAAAATATTTTTAATTATCTATATTCAGCAAGAATTTTACAAATTTCATCCTGAAATTGTCTTGCTTCAGAAGTCTTATTAACATGATTTTGAATCAGTATTGAAAATGCAATTTGATTACCATTAGCAGCAGTTACATAACCGGAGAGGGCATTAACACCACTAAGTGTTCCGGTTTTAGCTCGAACATTGTTAAACGCAGAAGAGTTTGTCATTCTTTTTTCAAGCGTGCCGTCAATTCCAGCAATTGGCAGAGTTTCCCAAAGTCTTCTATAAACTTCTTTTTCATTAGTGTAAATGTATTTGAGGATATCTAATATTAACTCAGCAGAAATTAAATTGTAATGTGAAACACCTGAACCGTCTACAATTCTGTATTCTTCAGGATTATGACCTACTGATGTAATCAATTCATTTATAACTTTAATACCGTTTTCAGCAGTTGCCGGACGACCAAAGTATTTTTCTGCCATAGCATATAAAACCATCTCGGCACTTAAATTATTACTGTTTTTATTTACATTCATCAATACGGTCATTAGTGATGTTGTTATCGAACCAAGATATTTATTGATAGGAGGTAATTTTGTTATACTTATATCACCGGTGAATGAAATTCCGTTTTGGATTAAAGTCTCTTTAAATAATGTAAGAAAATATAATTCGGGATTTAAGACATTAACTTGTTTATCACCATTCTCATTATTTTCTTTCTCAAGACTAACTTTACCTGATGCAATAATTTCATTTTTCCTGTTGAACCAATTTCTGGTTATATAAAAATCCTCTTCTTCTTTTTTTAGCACTGTAATTGTTTGATTGTTCACAGAAAAAAACTCGGAGTTGGGATTTAAAATGATTTCGGCTGACTGCCCGACATTTGCTCCATTAAGTGTAACACTTACAGCATTACCATTAATGTTTAAAGCACTTAGATAAGGTGCATCTGTGGAGGGATCATCATCCCACATCCAGCCGACACCCCAGTAAAGTGAATCCTTAAAAGAAAGGTCAGCATAAATATTTCCGACTATTGAATTAATATTTAATGCTTTAAGTGACAATATAAAGTTTGAAAGATTTTCTGTTCGGAATTCAGGATCACAGCCTCCTTCAATATAGAGATTTCCATATAAGGTACTACCTAAAATCTCGCCGTCGTAATAAAGCGAGGTTAGAAATTGATAGTCAACTCCAAGTGTTAAAAGTCCTGCTATTGAAGTAAAAAGTTTCATGTTTGATGCTGGATGCAAAAGCATTTTAGAGTTAACACGATACAAATACTCATCTGCAGTAAGATCATATATATCCTTTGCAATTAACGATGATTCAAAAAATTCATCCTTTAAAAGTTGATCTAATTTTTCTTTTAAGGTTTGTGACTGAGATACAGATAAGCTGTTTAACAAAAATAAAAAAATGAGGATTTGTTTTATCACTTTTGTCCTAAAATCATTTATTAAAAATATTCTCTTACTCTAAATTCTGCGCCAATTTCTTCTTCAACAACTTTGCGCGATCTTTCTATTTCAACTTCATCAATCGTTACGACACTC
>JALHTS010000309.1 GCA_022865965.1 Ignavibacteriaceae bacterium | reverse complement strand
TAATCGTCTGTTTACATTTAATAAACCTTATATAATGGGAATTTTAAATATTACTCCAGATTCATTTTCTGACGGAGGAAAATATCAGGATTATGAGTCTGCGGTTGAGCACGCTCTAAATATGATTGATGACGGTGCAGATTTTTTAGATATTGGTGGTGAATCAACTCGTCCGGGTTCCGAACCCATTTCCATTGATGAGGAAATAAAAAGAACGATTCCGGTTATAAAAGAAATAAAAAAACTAAGACCTGATTGTGTGATTTCGATAGATACAACAAAATCTGAAGTTGCTAAAAAGGCTTTGGAAAACGGAGCTTCAATCGTTAATGATATCAGTGCTTTAACATTCGATAAGAATATTGCTTCAATAGTTCAAAAATTCGACGCCGGTTTAGTTTTAATGCATATTAAAGGAACTCCAAAAAATATGCAGGATTCCCCAAAGTACGATAATGTGATTCGTGAAGTTTATGATTTTTTATACGAACAAACTAATTTTGCAGTTCAGAAAGGAATTAAGAAAATTTTTGTTGATCCGGGTATTGGATTTGGAAAAAGAGTAGAGGATAACTTTGAAATTCTCAAAAGACTTGCAGATTTTAAATCTCTCGGATTTCCTATTCTAATTGGATTATCCCGAAAATCTTTTATTGGCAAAACTTTAGTCTTACAAGTTGACCAAAGGGATGTACAGTCAACAATTCTGGAATCCATATCAGTTCTTAATTCTGCAAGAATAATTAGAACTCATAATGTTAAATTGGCATTACAATCAACAAGATTACTTGAAAATTTTATGTAGGAATAATATTGTTTGATATATTCAAAATAGGATTTTTAACAATAACCTTTATAGATGTTATTGATATAGCTCTAGTATCTTTTATAGTTTATAAACTATATACTTTGCTCCGAGGAACTATAGCTGCTCAGATATTTGTCGGATTGATGATAATTCTCTTAATTTCATTTTTATCTCAAGCAGCTAATCTGCGAGCAGTTAGCTGGTTGCTAAAACTCCTAACTGATATTTGGGTAATTGCGTTCATAATTTTGTTTCAACCAGAAATAAGAAGATTATTAGTTTTACTTGCTAGAAATCCATTTTTAAAGCCATTCATTAAATCTGATGCACCGACGGCAACTGATATAGTTGCAGAGGCTGCTTTTGAACTTGCTCAGCAGCAACACGGAGCTTTAATAGTATTAATTACTTCAGCCGGAATAAGAGGCTACGCTGAAACCGGAGAGCCTTTGAATGCAAGATTAAATAAGTCGTTGCTAACTTCAATTTTTTATCCAAGGTCACCATTACACGACGGAGCGGTAATTATCAAGGATAATATCATTGAAGCTGCACGATGCACTCTTCCTTTATCTGCCCATACTAAAATAGATGGTGAATCTTTAGGAATGAGGCATAGAGCCGGTTTGGGAATTACAGAAGTTGCTGATGTTTTAAGTGTTATTGTTTCTGAAGAAACAGGTCAGATTTCTATTGCTGAGAACGGACAGTTGACAACAGGATTATCTAAAGAAGCATTGAAAAAAAGACTATCTGAAACATTTAAACCGCCTGCAATAAAGGGATGGAAAGGTTTGTTTGAACAATACAGAAAAAATAAATAGAGTGTGTGCAGTCATCCCTTTTTATAATAAAATTTTAACTATTGGTTTGGTGGATTTTCCTACTATTTATGGTAAGGAAAATAGTAAAGTAAAAGCTATTAAAGGTTTTACTAAAGTCATATTGAGTTGATTATGGCTAAGAAAAGAAAATGGGAAATTGAATCTCTAAAAAAGACAAAATCTTTTATCACGACTGCAAATACAGTTTTAAATGATAGGATTGATACTTTTCTTGAAACAGTCATAAGATATTTTGAAGATAGTTCTGTAAAGAACCTGCACGATGTAAGAATTTCTTTAAGAAGAGTAAGATATTCGATGGAACTTTTCTTAATTTGTTTCGAAAAAAAACAGTTCGTAAGATTCTATAACAAAGTTGAAAAACTTCAGGATTTATCAGGTTCTGTCCGCGATCTTGATGTTCTTCTTGAAAACGTAAAATCATTATTGGATCAGGGAAATATAAAAGCAGTACCAGAATTGAATGAAAGTGTTATTTTAAAGAAAAGTGAATTGGAAGAAACATTCAAATTTGATCTGATGAAATTTTTACACAGCAAAATATTTAAGGATTTTTCTAAAGCCTTGCAATAATAAGAGGAGATATAATTATGAAATTAAAATATTTTTCTCATTCGGCATTTCAAATTACAACAGATAAAGGATTAAAAATTCTTATTGATCCTTTTCTTGATGGAAATCCAACTTCACCTGTTAAATCAAATGAAGTTGACGCAGATTACATAATTCTTACACATGCTCATGGTGATCATGTAGGTGATGCTTTAGAAATTGCTAAAAGATGTAATCCAACTTTTATATGCGTTAACGAACTAGCTGAGTGGATAAAATCTAAAGGATTTAAAGCACACAATATGCATATTGGCGGCAGCCATAAGTTTGATTTTGGTAAAGTGAAATTTACAATCGCTCATCATGGCTCGCTTACACCAGATAATCAATACGCAGGTGAACCGGCGGGAGTAATTGTTTCTATCGATAAT
>JALHTS010000308.1 GCA_022865965.1 Ignavibacteriaceae bacterium | reverse complement strand
ATAGAATAACCAACTCCGGTTATGATTTTAATGAATTAAAACAAAACGGAATTATACGGGGGGAAAAACAACCAATCTATTTTGATGAAGGCGTTCCTGTCGAATTTCCTACTCCATCCGGTAAAGTAGAATTTTATTCACTTCAACTTGCTGAAGCAGGATTCGATCCTGTTCCCAAATATAAAAAACCGAATGAAGGACCTTCCGGATATTTTAGATTACTTTTTGGAAGAGCCCCTGTTCATTCATTTTCGAGAACACAATCTAATCCTGTTCTTAAAGATATGATGAATGAAAATGAAGTTTGGGTTAATACAGATGTTGCTCAACGTTACGGTTTAGAAAACGGAAAATATATCAGATTAAAAAATCAAGATGGTGTAATTAGTAATAAAGTCAAAGTAAGAGTAACAGAAAGAATCAGAACCGATTGCGTTTATATGGTTCATGGATTTGGCCACACGTCAAAGGGTTTGCGTGGTGCTTATCTCAAAGGTGCAAGCGATGCTCAACTGATAACAAATTATGTAATTGATCCTCTTATGGGGGGCACAGCAATGAATGTAAATTTTGTGACATTCGAGGCGGAGGTCTAAGATGGCAAGATTTGCAATGGTAATTGATACCAAAAAGTGTGTTGGTTGTATGGATTGTGTTGTTGCCTGTAAAACAGAAAACAATGTTCCCGAAGGTTACAACCGCGATTGGATAAACTACGAATCAATCGGAAAATTTCCTGAACTTAATATGGAAATAAGATCTGAAAGGTGTAATCATTGCGAAAATCCACCTTGTGTTTCCTGCTGCCCGACTGGTGCAAGTCACGTTAGCGAATTAGGTGGAATAGTATTGGTTCATCACGATCTGTGCACAGGATGCAAAGCTTGTCTAGCTTCCTGTCCTTACGATGCAAGATTCATAAATCCTGAAGGCTATGCAGACAAATGCACATTCTGTTCACATCGTGTTGAAAAAGGATTGAAACCTGCCTGCGTATCTGTATGTCCCACATATTGTATGTATTTCGGTGACCTTGATGATCCGCAAAGTGAAGTAAGCAAACTTCTTGCAAAACGACAATATAAAACACTTATTCCCGAAGCCGGAACTAAACCACACGTTTATTATTTGATTTAAAGATTATAAATATTATGAACGAATTATATTCAACCAGAAATAATCACCTAATAGACCCAAATGTACATGTTTGGGGATGGGAAATTCCTGTTTATCTTTTTATTGGCGGCCTCGTTGCCGGGATGATGATAATTTCAGGCTATTTTATTTTCAAAGGAAGGTATAAAGAACATCTTTGCTCCTGTCTTTACCTACCTGTTATAAGTATGATAGTATTAAGCCTTGGTATGTTTACATTATTTCTTGACATAGAATATAAAATTCATGTCTGGAGATTTTACACAACTTTTCAAATCACATCACCAATGTCCTGGGGATCCTGGATTCTTATAATTGTTTATCCGGCTTTGATTGCAATGCTTTTAATAAATCCGTCTGATTATTTAAAAGAAAAAATTCCTTTTGTTAAAAAGATAAATGAATTGTTATCTAAACATCCTTATCTAATTAAAAACATAGGAATTGCAAACATGATTTTAGGTGGAATGTT
>JALHTS010000006.1 GCA_022865965.1 Ignavibacteriaceae bacterium | reverse complement strand
GAATTAAATTCCTTTCCGGCGGTAAACTTATGAGGGAGAAAAATCATTTCCTAATTAAATTTTTATGGAGAGTGTTTTTACAATTTAAACCAATGCTATCCAAATAATTTTTAAATGTTCAAAAATCTTTCAAAAAATAATTCAATTGGGGGGTTCATTAAACATTCTGGAACTCATCCCAACCCTTCTCTTAAAAAGAGAAGGGCTTAATAAATATTATGACTTATCGTTAACATTATGTTAGAACACTCTCATTTATTGTTTTATTGATAATAAGTCTCTCTCTTTGTAAGAGAGAGATTTGAGTGAGTTCCTTTTATTTTGGACAGATATGACTTAGACACTAAGAACACTTAGAAATCCCATATTTTTTCTTAGTGAAACTTAGTGCACTTAGTGTCTTAGTGGTGAATCTTCATTATTAAATGAATTACATTTCTTTTTCAGCTATTACTTTCTTTCCTTCTACAAACTGACCTTGTTCAAAATTTTCCTGTGTTATGTAAACAATCCCATCTTCGTCGTGCGGTTCGCCGTAAACTGAGTGAACTGATTTAAGTCCGCCAAACCAACCACGGGCGTCAGTTATATAAACAAGATCGCCAACATCAGCCTGCATTTTGTTCATATCATTTTTAGAGAAATAAACTATATCATCATAGCCCTCTTTAAGTTTCCAACTGACTCTTACTTTTTCACCTTCGCGATCATTAATCTTACTGCCCTTAAACATTTCTTTTGCTTTGGCAAGAGACCAGACTGTAAGACCAACTGTATTGTTTTCCTGATTATACTTTACAAAGTAAGTAACTGAAATTGATACTAAAGCACTCATTAGTAAGGTAGCAAATAAGAATAGATAAATTTCAATTATTGAATCAGGATGAAGTACAACAAATGACGAGCTGAAAACAACACCAATAAATAAAATTATACTGCTAACTACCAGAACGGTTGAAAGAAATTTATGGTTTTCCTTCTTTTGTATCCATTGAACAAAGCTTCTTTGTAATCCTGTTGTAATTGTTGCCAGATAACCGACTGCAAAGCAGACAAAGAGATTATACAGAGCGCGAATGTATGAATATGGATGCGCTACATCCATTGGTGTTCCGTGGTCAAATGGTGAGATCAATATTCCCGGATAATTTGCTCCAAGGACCATCAGTCCAATTCCGCCAATAAATGTTGTCATAACTCCGGCAGGAGTAAACTTCCTCCAAAAAATTCCGAAGAAAATTGCAATCACAAGCGGGGGAGTAAGAGTTGAGTGGAAAAATCCGTGTGCTTCATAAACAGTCGGAAAATCTCTGAACGCAAGAACACCGAGCACACCTAAAGTTGTAATTACAATAGATGCAATTCTTGCTGATAAGAGTTCTCTTTTATCAGTTTTGCGCTGATCATCAGATTTACTTTTTAAATATTTTTTTATCGGTCTGTGGATATCGTTGATATAAATTGCTGCCGTCGCGTTAATTAACGTATCAACAGTCGACATCAATGCGGCAGTTAGTGCTGCCATTATAAATCCGAACACACCCGGAGTAGCAATAATATTTGCAACTACTACAAATATTTGGTCAGGATCAGTATTTGCAGGAATCAGGTCAGGTGAAGTAATAGATATTGCTTTGGCAAGCCAGCCTGCATTCGAAACTACGATTGCAGAAAGCGGGAGCATGAATAAAATATTAAATGTGGCTGCTTTTCTACCTTCATCTACACTTTTTGTTGCCATAAACCTCATGATCAGACCCATATTCATAAACAGGAATCCAATCGAGCCTGCAATTCCATCCTGCCAGAAAATTCCAACAAAATTAAAACTGGATGGTTCATTAAAATGTGCAAGCGGAAGTTTCCATTCAGTTGGTAAAAGATTCCAGAAAACATCAAATCCTCCGATATAAGCCAGACCAATAAAGAATAGGAGGAAGCCGGCAAAGAGTAGAATAAAGCCTTGCAGAAGGTCGGTGAAGATAACTGCAGTTTGTCCACCGAACGTAATATAAATTCCTGTGATGATTGCAATAAC
The DNA here is from genome assembly GCA_022865965.1 of Ignavibacteriaceae bacterium. Classification (GTDB taxonomy): domain Bacteria; phylum Bacteroidota; class Ignavibacteria; order Ignavibacteriales; family Ignavibacteriaceae; genus JAGXRK01. The sequence goes on along the minus strand of JALHTS010000006.1, from coordinate 4,787 downwards.
AATTACAATTCCCATCAAAGTTACCTGAAAATTCATACCCAGCAGGGTGAATTGTTCGGGCATAAGAGGTGTCATCGCTTTGCCAAGAGTTAAAAATCCAATACTGATATATCCGATCATGTAGAAAAGAAGAAGTACTGTTGCAAGAAATCGTGCAGAAGGACTGAATCTCTTCTCAAAATATTCAGGAATCGATCTTATCTTAGTATAAATAATGATCGGCAGCCATCCGAAAATAAAGAAAGGAACGAAAAACCAATCATTCATATAAGTCATTGTGGATGAAAAGCCGTGCTCAAAGCCCTTTGCAGAATATTTAATAAAACTGTGACTTCCAACTCCGGTTGCAACAATAGAAAATGCAATCAACCACCAGGCAAACCTTCTTCCGCCAAAGAAAAAATCTTTTGTGCTTCTGTTATACTTTCCGAAATAACTTCCGAAAAGCATAATTACTATAAAGTACACAACCATTACTATCCAATCGGTTGAAGAACCGATATTGTGAAATTTTTCAAATTCCATATTTTACCAATATAATGCTGCGATTATTAAAGTAGCGTGAATTACTACGAAGTAAAAATATCCGAAAATAAGAATTCTGAACCATCTCTTGTGGCGTTTGGAATTCATATTTAAAGCTCCGCTTTTACGGACGATAATCATTCCGACAAGAAAACAGAAACCGCCTACTCCGTATAAATAAAGAAAGGGAAGCCAGGTATTTTCAAAAGAAGGCATAAATTATATCTCTCAAATCATTTTTTGTTTGCCCAAAAATATGGATGCATATATTTTATAGCAAATAAAATTGAATATCCTAAACTATTATTTACGCTATTAATTGTTGACCTTCAAAGTTATCATTATTAAAACATCGAATAATAAAGATTTCCTAAAACTCTTAACATTAATTTAACATTAAATTAATATCGGCTTAACATTGTAACGCTTTGCTGCATATATATTTCTGCCTGTAAGAATAACTATTTCTATAACAAAAACAAGGATATAAAATGAGAAGAGAGAATCGTTTAGGCTATCTGTTTATTTTGCTGGCAATTATTCCAATGTTAATAATTGGCTGCAAGAAAAAAACAGATGAAATGGAACAAACTGTAATAACAGTTAAAGGTTCTGATACAATGGTTAACCTTTCACAAAAATGGGCTGAAGAATATATGAAGCTTCATCCGGAAGTTTCGCTTCAGGTTACTGGCGGCGGATCAGGAACAGGCGTGGCTGCAATGTTGAATGGAACAACCGATCTAGCTAATTCAAGTCGTGAGCTAAAAGAGAGTGAATTTGAAAAAGCAGCAGAGTTAGGCATTGCACCAAATGTAATTGAAGTTGCTTTGGATGGCTTGGCTGTTATTGTTCATCCAGATAATGGAATTGAGAGTCTTACATTAAAACAAGTAAGCGATCTCTTCAGCGGGAAAGTTAAAAACTGGAAACAAGTTGGCGGTGCAAATATGCCTATAACACTTTATGGAAGAGAGAACAGCAGTGGTACTTATGAATTCTTTAAAGATCATGTACTTGGCAAAGTAGATGGTAAGCAGGTAGATTATTCAGTTTCTACACAAGTGTTACAAGGAACAGCCGCACTCGGTGAGGCAGTTGCTCGCGATGTAAAAGGAATCGGTTACGGTGGTGTTGGTTACTTTGCTGAAAGAAACGATGTAAAAATCTTGCACATAAAGAAAGATGATAAATCACCAGCTTATTCCCCGGCGGAAAACCATAAAGTTAATTATGATTTAATATGGAGCGGCGATTATTCAATATCACGTTATCTCTATTGTTACACAAATGGTGAGGCAATTGGTAAAATCAAGGATTTCATGGATTTTATAGTTTCTCCAGAAGGACAAAATATTGTAAAGTCTATGGAGTACATTCCACTGCCTGTAAAATAATATAATAGAGGCTTCTGAATTATTCATTTTGTCATTCCCGTGAAAACGGGAATCTATTGATTCTGTTTTAGATTCGCACTCCTGCCTGACTTAGTCAGGTTTGTGGGAATGACGATTCAGAATAGCTAAAGAAAGTTTCTTTAGAGAGAGGGAAACTTTCCAATAATATTTTTAATAAATAGTCAAAGAGAGAAAATATGAAAACAATAATTATAGCATTTATGGTTCTTTTTAGTTCCCAGTTTTTATTAGCGCAGGAAAATTCTGGCGGAAAAATTTCAGGTTATATGTTTGGGGATTATTTTTATAATGCTGCCAGGGATACCGGTATAAGTTCACTAAGTAATGTTGTAAATGGCGGCAAGAAGGATCTGAATGGTTTTCAGTTCAGACGAATTTACTTTACTTATGATTACACTATTTCTGAAAATTTTTCATCAAGATTTCGTCTGGAAGCAGATCAAACTGCAAATACCAGTGATGGTAAAGTTGGTGTTTTTGTTAAAGATGCTTACTTAAAATGGAAAGATATATTTAAAGGCAGTGATTTTATTTTTGGTTTTCAGCCAACACCTGCTTTTGAAGTATCGGAAGGTATCTGGGGAAACCGATTCCTGGAAAAAACAATTCTGGATTTAAGAGGTGCTGTTTCTTCACGCGATCTGGCTGTTGCACTTAAAGGAAAAATTGATGAACAGGGAATGTTTAAATATTGGTTGATGATTGGTGACGGATCAGGTAACAGACCTGAAACTGATAAATACAAAAGATTCTACGGTCATATACAGTTTACACCAATTAAACAATTTACAGCCACTCTTTATGCGGATTTAAAAGCCCGTCCAAATATTAATGATCCGGCAAGTACAACCATTCCATCTGAAACGGTTGCTAACAACGATTTGACTTATGCGCTTTTTCTTGGTTATGCACAAAAAGATGCTTATGCATTTGGAGTTGAAGGCTTTATGAATCAACGTCAAAATGGTATGATAAGCGGGGGAGAGATAAAAAATAGAACTGGTTTAGGACTTTCAGTTTTTGGTTCTTATAATTTCTCCAATGAACTGGCTGTGGTTGGAAGATATGATAACTTCGATCCAAATACTGATTCTGATTTCAATGGAGATTCCAGAAACTGGTTTCTTTTCAGTTTGAATTATAAACCTGTGGATAAAGTTACAATTAGCCCGAATGTGATAATAGAAACTTATGAATCTATAAACGGAAGATCAATTGATGCTTCTATTACTCCAAGAATAACAATCTATTATTCATTCTTGTAAGATTCTAAAGTAATTTCTTATTATTGTATATGTCAATCTTAGCAATGTCACCCTGAGCCTGTCGGAGGGTGACATTGAATAATTTATTTCTACAGAACCATATTTAATGAACGAACAAGAAAAAGAATTTTATTCAAAATCTGCTGATTCCAAGTACGGTAAAAAAATTAAGATGTTTACTCGTACTAAAGAGTCGTTGATCAAATTATTTTTTACAATCAATGGTGCAATGGCTCTTGTATTCATCATTTTGATATTCGTCTTTTTATTTAAAGAAGGATTCAGAGCTCTTGATCATATTGGTCTTTTAGATTTTCTATACACAAATCGTATCGGTGCAGATGGTAATCATGAAACAGTTTTTCAGTGGTACCCGACTTCCGAAGAACCAAGATATTCATTAATCCCGCTTGTTCTGGGAACCTTGCTTACTGCAATTCCAGCTACAATTCTTTCAACTATCCTGGGAGTTTCTGCCGGTATTTATCTTTCCGAAATTGCTAATCCCAAGTGGAAAGAGTTTCTAAAACCAATGATAGAATTGTTTGCAGGAATTCCAACTGTTGTCCTTGGTTTTATAATGCTGGTTATCGGCGCATCATTTTTTAACGATCTTCTTAATCCCGATAATCGCTTAAATGCATTTGTAGCGGCTATTGGTTTGTCATTTGTAATCATTCCCATTATTGCCTCACTTACTGAAGATGCGCTTCATTCAATTCCAAATGATTTAAGAATGGCTTCGTACGGTTTAGGTGCAACAAAGTGGCAGACTATAAGCAGAGTTATTCTACCAGCGGCTTTCAGCGGTGTTTCAGCAAGTGTTATTCTTGGTTTCGGGCGTGCGATTGGTGAAACTATGATTGTACTTATGGCTGCGGGAAACGCTGCAAACATTACATCAAATTTATTTCTTAGTGTACGCACTATGACTGCAACAATTGCCGCTGAGATGGGAGAAGTTTCGCAAGGCTCGGATCACTACTACTCTTTATTTTTTATTGGAATAGTTTTGTTCACAATTACTTTTATTCTAAATCTGCTTGCTGAAATTATTATTAACAAAATGAGAAAAAAGAATACGTTCTAAACGAAAATCAAAATGTTACCAATTCAAAAAAAGAAAAAAGATCTTGTAGGAACCATTTCCATTTGGACAATTAGAATAATGTTTTTCTCGCTCTTACTTGTACTTTTTCTTTTGCTTGGCAAAATTGTTGAACAGGGTATTGGTTCAATATCTTTTGAGTTCATATTTGATGATCCCAAAAATAATATGACCGAGGGTGGTATTTTCCCTGCTATTTTTGGAACTATTGCTGTAACATTTATAATGATTCTTTTTGCCGTTCCGCTAGGAGTATTTGCGGCAATCTACCTCAACGAATATGCAAAAGATACATTCTTTACACGAATTATTAGAACGTCTATTAATAATCTTGCAGGTGTTCCATCAATTGTTTTTGGATTATTTGGGTTAGGTTTTTTTATTCTGTTCGTTGGGAAAAATATGGACAAAGTGCTGGAAACTGGATTGTTATTCGGTCAGCCGGCATTAATTTGGGCATCCGCAACACTT
>JALHTS010000307.1 GCA_022865965.1 Ignavibacteriaceae bacterium | reverse complement strand
TACATCAACACCGGATTATATTGAAACTGCAGCAAAATACATTGGCAAAATCAATTCAAATTATGGAGTATATTCTTGTGTTGGTGATCATGATAACTGGGCTTACCGGCGGGATAACCAGAGAAGCAAAAAAGAAATAACCGAGGCTTTGAACGGTTACAATGTTGAAATGGTGGATAATGATATCAGGTTTATCGAAAAAGATAATTCTAAAATCGGAGTTACTTTTATTACCAATACTTATGTTGAAACAATTTCTGATGAGTTATTAAGCAGACTTGCTGATTCAAATCATACAGACTTTAAAATATTTTTAACCCATCAACCGCAGGATTTTCTTATTCAAAGTGCAAAGCAAAATAATTATGACCTGTTTCTTGCAGGACACACTCACGGAGGGCAAATAACTTTTTTGTTTCCGTTCATTCATTTAACTCCGACTTTAGTTGAAACAAAATATATTAAAGGAGATTTTTATTTTGATAATATGCTTGCAATTGTTTGCGGTGGACTTGGAATGTCCCTTGCCCCGGTAAGATATAATTCAACACCGGAAATAGTTATCATTACTCTTTCTAAAAATACTCGTTAAAATGAATTCCAAACTGACACATACAATAATATTTTTGATTTTTCTGTTTGTTAGTTCACAATTACTTGCACAAAATACTTGGGAACCATTAAATTCACCAACGGATCAGCTCCTGAGAAATCTTTATGCTCTGGATGAAAATTATGTTTGGGCTGCCGGTGGAAATGGAACAATTGTAAAAACTACAAACGGTGGCGACGATTGGGCAATACTAAACACAGGTGTAACAACATTTATTTATGATGTTTTCTTTTTAAATGAAAATATTGGCTGGGCATTGTCTTTTCCATTTACGCCACCATTTATTCAAAAAATTCTAAAAACAACCGATGGGGGAAACAGCTGGAATATTCAAAATTATCCTGAGGAATTTACTTTATTCCGTACTGTCTATTTTCTGGATTCATTAAAAGGCTTTATGGGCGGAAATTATATTGCAAGTACATCAGACGGAGGTGTAAACTGGATAAGGGCTAATGTTGATTCCAGTTTATTATCAGATTACCCCGTTATCAAATTTAAGTTTTTTGATGATCAAATAGGTTTTGCTTGCGGTGGTGCTCGTGATAGAGCCGGTGTTATGTGGAGAACTACTGATGGCGGTTTAAATTGGTCAGCTCAAGGTGTTAGTCCCGACGAGGTTTACGATTTCCATATTCAAGATTCACTCAATATTATTGCTCTCAGCGGTGATCCCGAATGGATTTATCCCGTCGGAATTATTCTGTCTTCAAATGCCGGATTGGAGTGGACATTTACAAATACGGAACATTTTGCATTATCATTTGCTCTAGATTTCAGAACGGAAAATGAAGGTTGGTCAGCTTCCGGCACCTTTTTCCTATATACTTCGGATAGCGGAGAATCTTGGGAAAAAATAAATACACCCGATAGCGCGGAAATTTACGATTTACAATTTGTAGATGAATATACGGGTTTTGGTTCAGGGGCAAGTGGGGCATTAATTAGAATTAAATTTGATAAACCAATTAATCCATCTTTGGATACTACTATGTTTTTTCTGAATCAGAATTATCCAAACCCATTTAGTGAAAAAGCTGTTATCACTTTTTTCTTACTTGAAGATTCTAATGTGAAGTTAGAGATTCATGATATTCTTGGAAGAAAAGTGAAGTCTTTAATTGATGAACGAAAATCAAAGGGACCTCATAGTATTGATTTGAACTTAAACAATTTTTCAAGCGGAGTTTACTTTTATACTCTTACCGCAAATAATTTCAGGCAAACAAAAAAAATGATTTATCTTAGGTAAATGATAATTTAAATATTCTTTTATTCCCCAGATGAAGTTCGTTCTTAGTTTTATGGTTGTTTAAATTCATATTTTAGTATAGTTAATTAAAAATTGTATTTATTCCAGAGGTATTTATGTCGTTCGAAATAATTAAAGAAAAAGCCAATCAGGCAGTAGAAATTCTTAAAGAAAAAAATATTGATATGTGGATCACCTTTGTACGTGAAACCGGCGCATTAAAAGATCCAGCATTAGATATTACAGTTGGAAACAGCTCTACTTGGCAATCTGCTTTCATAATCAATATAGATGGTGATAAAACAGCAATTGTTGGTGATATGGAAAAAGAGAACTTTGTAAAAGCAGATGTTTATCGGAATGTAATTGGATATCTTAAATCAATCCGCGAACCATTGGTTGAATATATCACTAAAAAAAATCCTAAAACAATAGCGATTAATTATTCTAAAAACTCAGTGCTTGCTGACGGACTAACTTATGGAATGTATCAGATTCTCCTTGATCATCTGGCAGGAACTGAATATGTAAAGAGACTCGTAAGTGCCGAAGAAGTTATATCTGCATTGCGCGGAAGAAAATCAAAAGCGGAACTTGCAATTATGAAAGAAGCTGCCGATGAAACTCTTAAAATATTTGATATGGCTACGAAGTTTATTAAGCCCGGTGTTACAGAATTAGATATTGCAAACTATGTAAAAGGAATTGTTGTAAAAAAAGGTTATGAACTTGCTTGGGAAGAAACTCATTGTCCTGCTGTTTTTACAGGACCTGATCCTGCAGGACCACATTCCGGACCAACAGATAGAAAAGTTGACCATGGGCATATGATCAATATGGATTTTGGAATAAAGCTTAAAGGTTATTGTTCCGATATTCAACGTACCTGGTATGTCCTTAATAAAAATGAAGATAAAGCTCCTGAAACAGTTCAAAAAGGATTTGAAATTATACGTGATGCAATTCAAATGGTTGCGGATGCATTAAAACCCGGAGTTAAGGGAGTTGAAATGGATGATATTGCTAGAAATTATATTACTGAAAATGGTTATGAAGAATATCCTCACGGACTGGGTCATCAGCTTGGCAGATCAGTTCATGATGGGGGAGCTGGGCTTTTCCCGCGCTGGGAAAAATATGGCGACACACCTTTTATGCCATTAGAAGAAGGACAGATTTTTACAATTGAACCTCGTTTACCGGTTAAAGGTTATGGCGTTTCTACGATTGAAGAAGAAGTCTATTTAACAAAGAATGGTTGTGAATTTATAACCAAACCACAGAAGGAGCTTATACTTTTAAGATAAATCTAAAAGTCCAGGTTTAGCTCTTTTATTTACACTTAGCCTTTAAAAGCAAATTTCCCTCTTAATGGAAGGAAATTTGTTTTATTAACTCTAAAGTTTATAAGTTGTAAAAGAATAAGTTTTATTCCCACCAACTAAGTATTGAAAATCTTTTAGTTGTAAGCAAATTATCAATCAGTGCCATAGCCTGAGTGCTATATAGTACCTCAAAATTTCCATTTGCAACTTCAACATTAATTTGATTACCAGCTACTACCAGGCAGCCTAAAATTGATCCGTTACCATTAAGTTTAATATCTATACTGGTGTTCTTGAATGCTATTACTAAACCTTTATAATCAAAGGTACCATTTACTTCCAAACTACCATTCACAACTAAAATACCACATCCGCTAGCTGTAGAGGAATTATTCAAATGAATATCTCCATTGATAAAAGTTACTTTAGGGTCTGCAACAGTTCCCCACGGTTCTTTTTTTGCTAGGACACTATCCATTTTTTCTTGAGTGTTTATCAATATATCTGGATTATCAGCTAATAATTGAGCATATTCTGCCCAATCAACTTCATTACTTATAGCCTGAACGCTTGGTGTTCCACCAGATCCTAGAACCTGATTAATAGTGTTCTTAGTTATCATATTTACAACATCATTATGTTGAGTCGCACCATCGACTGCAATTCCGGGAACACTTGACGCGCCGGGGATAGTATCACCATTTAGATCGTGATCTTTTCCATTAATTTCAATGCTTCCACTAATTGCATTTTTTTTAAGTGCTGCAACAGTTCCACCGGATAAATACATGGATCCGGGTCCTGGATAAAAAGGGACTCTGTCTGCTTCAGCTTCTACAATAGTCGTATGTATTACGCCCATAAAATTTGCTACCGAAGTGACTAGTACAACAGTATCTTCAGGACCTTCAATCGTAATATCATAAGTTCCGCCAAAAAGGGTATTTCCCGAATAAGTGTTACCGATCATAGTTCGGTCTTGTTTCAACTTTTCTAGGTAAATCTCAACTCCGGAATTAGCAATCAAACGTGATTGTGTTTTATTGAACATGTCCATAGTACCCGATACGTTTTCGTTGGAATTGGAATTCATCCTTAATGTGAAGAAACCAATTATAACCGACATACCTAAAACGATGATTAATGAACTTTTTCCCATTATATACCTCTCTGATCTATCTTAATTTCCACCAGATTCTTGTCTCTAATAATATTTGTGCTAAACATCTATATTTTCCAATTTGAAACTCTTGCCTTTAGAGAACAATATCTATACCACAAAGATTATAGCACGATCGTCTCTAAATTATAAGATGTAAACTGATGAAAAACAACGGTTTTGAAGGAAAAATTTTCAATATCATCAATATTCGTTGGTTTTTGGACAGTTGTAAATAACTGTATTTTATTTTGTAGAAAGAAGATTAAATTCTTAAAGTGAGAGTTATGCGTCAATAGTTTACATTTATAAACTTTTATTACCCTAGGGTAAGGATTTCTTTCGGAAACAAGGAAAGCCTTAAAAATAGCCGAAATTCTAAAGATTCAATCACTTTGGTCTTATAATTTTGTTTGCTAAACTGTTTAGCGCTTGAGATTGTAGAAGAAAATAATAATTAGCAAAGCGATCATTTTTTTACTTTTTACCTTTAGAACTCACAGTTTCTCAAATAAGACTCTTCAAGTTTTTGCTGATATTTTTCCCATTCAATTTCTATTGCACCGAACATTTTTAAATGTTCTGTCATATACTGAACATCAAGTAAAACAAAACCTTTGTCTTTTAGTCTATTTAGTAAGTACATCAAAGCAACTTTTGAAGCCTGTGATACAACGGAAAACATTGACTCACCAAAGAATGCTCCGCGAAAAGTGATTCCATAAAGTCCACCAACCAATTCATTATTCATCCAAGTTTCTACTGTATGAAGATGACCGCGTTTATGTAATCTTTTATATGCCCTAATAAGTTTATCGGATATCCAGGTTTCCTCTCTGATCGAACAATTTTTTATAACTGATAAAAAATCATAATCGTATCTTATTTCCAAATTCATTTTATCTACAGATTTTTTTAATGATCTTGGTATATTAAAATTATCGAGAGGAATGATACATCGTATTTCGGGCATATACCAATTTATATGTCCGGTTTTACTTTCAGCCATTGGAAAAGCACCGGAAGCATAAACTCTGATCATATTGTCCGGTTTGAGCAGATCATCTGATATTAATTTCTCTTTATTGTCCATTTACTTAATATTATGAATAAAAACTGTTAAAAGAACGAATAAAAATAGACATAATCACTTACATAATTATTTTATTTCCACTTAGCCTTGCTTAAGTTTGTATATTATTTACATTAAAATATTACAGAAAAAGATAAAATGTAAACAGGGTTTTTATGAAAAAAATTGCCGTCGTTGCTTTAGGGGGAAATGCTCT
>JALHTS010000306.1 GCA_022865965.1 Ignavibacteriaceae bacterium | reverse complement strand
TCTTCGTTGTCTTTTACTTCAGGTTCAAAGTATAAATAGGAAAGTCCTGCACTTAAATATGGCATGAATTTTTTTGAAAGCGCAATATTGTAAGTAGTTGCAACACCAGCATAAAGAATGTTGGTTCTGACATAATCTGCAGCTGGAATTGGGGAGAATTCTCCGTTTCTTGCAGATAAAAAGCCACCACCTATAAAGCCTTCAAAGCCAAATACACCAGGGTTAGTACTTTGAAAAAAGTATTCAAAACTTAATCTTCCTAAAAGGTCTATCTCACTTTCCCTAAAGTCTGATTTTATATAAGAAATACCACCTTCGATGCCAAGGGACGATTTTCCTGATAGCGGATGAAGTTGATTAATATTTTGATATTGTGCAATAGAAACAGTAGTTAAGGAGAGGAACAATAAAATACTGATAAGTAAACGCATAGCTGGTTTCCTCCGTGAGTGGAATATTATATATTCTAATTAATTACTTACATTACGCGACATAACTATAATCCGGTCATTCTGGCTCGTTCCGGCAGAACGGAGTTCTGACGAACTTGTCCAGAATCTGAAATATACTCAAAACTCAAAGATTCCGGACTCATTTCATTCGCCGGAATGACCTCTTGCGTAAGGTGAGTTAATTAAAAAGTCTAAATTTCAGATTTATAAAATGATTTTAGATTTAATTAATGAATAAATAAAAATACTAATAATATTTTTGTAATTGTACGCGGTTTCCCGTTTTTTCATTAGCGAAAACTTTACATCAAATCCCAACTTTTTAAAGGCATAACCGTTGGCTCTATAACTATTTCTCTTTTGGATATTTTATTATTGAATTGCAAGCCGTATAAAAAGCTTAACATTGGATCAGCAAAGAAAGAAAAATTTTCATCGCTGTCTCCCCAAAGTCTTATTCTGTTATTGCTTTATTGAAAAAAATCGATAGACGCTTCAGCTTCTGAAGTTCCTGTTATAAGTGAAATCTCATACTTAAGATCTTTCTTAAATACGTCCAGCTGTTCTGAATCAATTAAGTTAAGGTTATTCTGCTTACTTTCAAACTCTAAGATCAGTACGGCAAACAGCATTCTTAATTATGTTTTATATAAATGTTTTAAACAGGACAATCACCGTTACAGCAAATGTAGAAAAATATAATGTAAGGTGCACTTTTGGATAGCAAAGTATTGTGATTTTGTAAATCAGATACAGTAAAAAACTGCGTACAAGAGTATCACTTATTTTAAATCCATCCGGAATCTCTGCCATGATAATGGATACATAAAGAAATACGATAACCATTCCTATTACAAGATCAATTCCTGTAAAAAATAATATTTGACGGCCTGTTATGCGCTCTTTAAACAGCACAAACACTATAATCATAAACACTAAAATAATTACAAATAACTGATTAATATTTAATTTTCCTATAAAAGGTATTGAAAGTAAAGTATAAAACGTACCATTTAAACCAACAAGAAAGAAAAACATACAAAAGCTAATAAGTACAAAAAAATCAGTAATGTAATTTTTATTCTTTAACTCGTACAAGGCGAATCCGATTAATAAGAATATAAAAACAATAAAAAAGATATTCTCATTGTGTTTTACAATTGATTCATTGTAAATAAGAAAACCCATAAAAGCACCGAAAAGAATTAATACCAGCGGAAGTAATATTTTAGTATAAGTATTAATAATCACTACTGGAAATAAATTCCTTAAATTCAACAAATAATCTAGAATCTTTTTTCTTCTAATTATGAATTCAATTAGCTGACCGGTAAATACAAAAGACAATAGAATGAAGGCATATATTATAATTCCATATAATTGTGAAACGAATAAATAAAACAGACTAGTTAAAGCAAACAGCAGACTAAAACCAAGCATCATGAATACGGTATTTTTATGTTTTAATCCTTTGCTGAGAATTATATGATGCATATGACTCTTGTCTGCCAGAAAGGGACTATGTTTCAGTTGCATTCTTACAAATATTACTCTTAAAGTATCTACAATCGGAACGCCGAGAACTATTATTGCTGCAACAAGATCAATAGAATGATTTCCCATTTCAGCATTTGTAGTAACTATAAGTGTAATAGAGAAAAAACCAAGAAGAAGAGAACCGGTATCGCCTAAAAAGATTCTGGCGGGATGTGCATTGAACTTAAGAAAACCGACCGTACTGCCTATAAGTGCTGCTGCCAGTATTGGAATTAATAAGAGATCAGCTTTAAGCCCCAACAACATGTATATTGAGGCAATAATAAGTGCCTGACCTGTAACTAAACCATCCAATCCGTCCATTAGATTAAATGCATTTATTGTTCCCACAATAAATGCAAACAGCAATAAATAACCTACTATATTTGGCAGATCAATACCACCAAATGTAATAACGCTATTAAAATGACGGAATAGGTATACCATCAGCAGAACTGAAACAATTGCTTGAACAGCTAATTTTTTATACCAGATGATATTCTTAACATCATCTACCATACCTAGCGTAACAATTATTAACATACCCGAAAAGAAAAAGAAATTCTGACCTAATTCAGGATTTAGTGCTGTCATTAATACCCATACCACAGCGAATATAATTATCCCGCCCATTCGTGGAATTGGTTCAGAATGAATTTTATGCTTATCGGGTTTGTCTACAATCCCCAGTTTTACCATTAATTTAATAAGACGGGGAGTACCAAACACGGTAAATAAAAAAGATAAGAAAATAGTTACTAAATAAAGCAAATCTTCTAAACCTCCCATTAGCACTCTAAAATTAAAGATAAATATTTAAAATGGAAAGAAGTATTTTGAATGTAGTTGGTAGTCTTTAGTCTATGGTGATGTTACATTCCACAACCGTCATTTCGACTATAAGGAGAAATCTTTTTTCGTAGCCTCAGGTCTCCGACCTTATATATTATAATTACAATTGTCTCTTTTTGCTACCTTCTACAAACCACATACTGAGCACTACAGCCCAAATCCCAGCCCAAAACTAAAATAGTCTTTATAGTTGTACCCAAACTCACTGACAAATCTGCCCGTATTCTTTAATAGATGAAAATAATCCAGACTTAACTTAAGTGTAGGGATAGGTTCATAGGTGAGGTTTATCCCCAAGTCGCTGAAATAACTTATTCCACCGTATAAGAACGGAGGATTAGGGACGGTATATTGTTCGTCAATCGTTTCTTTCTTTCCCTTTCTTATATAATCATACCGTAGTTCAGCGGAAATGTTATAAGGAAATAGTTGCCTGTAGCTTATGTGCAGCTGATCCGCGTTGCTGCCAATCCAGTGACCTAACTGATAACCTGAACTGTAATAATCTTGTACGGGATTAAAATTACTGTAAACAAATGGGTTTATTCGCGTGTACTCAATTACTATTTCTGAATTATCCAGAACAGGATCAATGTGTTTTAATCCCACTGTTCCCGCGATATGCTTGTTCCCGTCCGTTCCGTCAAGCACTTTTCCAAGCTGAAGTTCATCTATAAAGAATGTGCCGTAAAACTTTGTCTTAATCGCTGGTACGCGCCAGCTTACATCAAAGAAAATCTGTGCATTGTCACCGGAGTCACCATTTTGTAAATAATGATCCGCCAATCTGAAAAAAGAAATAGGAATAAGATACAGCAGCTCTAAGTTGTCGCTGTA